>JACCXN010000021.1 GCA_013696965.1 Bacteroidota bacterium
AAAATTCCAAGATCCCTTCTGGCAAAATCAAGTTTGCCAAGCTGTGGTTTTCATCTCTTTGCACGTAGAATATTTTTTGCAAAGAAATGATTTTTGTTCATTCCCCCCAACTTTTCCGCTTGATCCCCGACTTCTTGTTATCCAAGCAATTGTAATTAAATAAAAAAAGCCTGAATTTTATTCAGGCTTTTTTTGAAGGGTGGAAGACCGGGCTCGAACCGGCGACCTCTGGTACCACAAACCAGCGCTCTAACCAACTGAGCTACAACCACCATAAATTTTGGAGTGCAAATATATTATTAAAACCAGATTATACCAAATCTAAGCTAAAATAAAACGTTATAATATTATTATATTTGACGATCAGTTGAAAATGACTAAAAACAAAGGACATATTACAAGTTCAACAGGCATAAATTGCCTGCCTTTTAAAAATTCCAATGCTTTTTGAGTTACAAAATAAAATGGCAGATAAAAACGAACATATAACACTCAACGTGGAGGGCATGACCTGCTCTAATTGTGCTTTATCAATTACGCGTACCCTTGCAAAACACGGTTTATCAAATGTAGATACAAATTTTAGCACGGGTGAAGTTACATTTGACATTATTGAAGGAAAAGACAAATTAGATGAGGCGGTTAATACAATTAACAAACTGGGTTACAAAGTAATTGAGAAGAAAGAAACGGATAAAAAAGGCCTTTCTTTGATAGAGAAAAAACTTTATTTCAGTTTGATTTTTACTGTTCCCTTGTTTTTTTCACACATGATTCTTTCCCATAATCATTTTTTAAATGATCCCTGGGTTCAGCTTGTACTTTGTATTCCTGTTTTTATTTTGGGTGTTTTACATTTTGGAAAAAGTGCTTGGGGTTCTCTTAAAGCAGGAATTCCAAATATGGATGTATTAATAGTTATTGGAACTTCAGCTGCCTTTTTATATAGCCTTGCCGGAACCATTATGTATTTTGGCACCCACCAGGTTCATGATTATATTTTTTACGAAACAGCTGGAATGATTATTTCCCTTGTTCTTCTTGGAAGCGTAATGGAATACAAATCGGTAAAACAAACAACAACGGCTATTAATGAACTTAGCAAAATGCAGGTTTTAACAGCAAAGAAAATAACAAGAAAAAACGAAAAGGAACAAATAAATGAAATAGCATACCATGAAATAAACAGGGATGATGTGTTAATGGTTAATACTGGTGATAAAATTCCAGTTGACGGTCAAGTAATATCAGGAACAGCCTCTGTTGATGAATCCATGATAACAGGAGAGAGTTTTCCAGTAGACAAGCAAAAGGATTCCCTGGTTATTGGTGGAACAATTTTGGTTAATGGAAATATCCGGATGGTAGCACAAAAAGTTGGTCGTGAAACAATGTTATCGCAAATTATAGAATTGGTGAAAAATGCCCAATTAAAACGTCCTGCCATTCAAAAGTTAGGGGATAAGATTAGTGCTGTATTTGTTCCAATTGTCGTATTAATTGCCCTTGCAACATTCTTTATATGGTTTTTCATTGTAGGGGTTACACTCTCCACTGCTCTAATGACAAGCATAGCCGTTTTGGTTATTTCCTGCCCATGTGCTATGGGGCTTGCAACTCCCACTGCCGTAATGGTAGGAATAGGAAGAGCTGCAAAAAATGGAATATTGATAAAAGGAGGAAGCACACTTGAAGAAATTTCAAAAATAAAAACTGTAGTTTTTGATAAAACCGGAACGCTTACAACAGGCAATTTTAGTATAAAAAAAATAATTCCAATTGAGGACGCTAATGAAAATGAAATACTAAATTTATTGTATAGCCTTGAAATCCATTCCTCTCACCCTATTGCCCGATCAGTTGTGGAAAGTTTAAAAAGCAAGGCGAATGTTATCGATTTTAAAGAGGTGTCCGAATTAAAGGGAATGGGAATAAAAGCAACAGATTTTACCGGAAATAATTATTTTTTAGGAGGAGCTCATGCAATCCCTCATTTGGGGGAGGATGAAAATTACAACCTTTACCTTACTAAAAATGACAAGCTAATTGCCGCGGTTGACATTGAGGATGAAATAAAACAAAATGCGGCTCTACTAATTCAAACATTAAAAGAAAAAAATATTCAAACAGTATTGTTAAGTGGTGATAAGAAAGAAAAATGTGAATCCTTGGCAAAAACATTGGGTATTGAGAAAGTATACAGTGAACAATTGCCCCAACAAAAACTTGATATTATTGATGAATTAATGAAAACAGGATATGTTGCCATGGTTGGCGATGGAGTAAATGATGCTCCCGCTTTGGCAAAGGCAACTGTTGGTATTTCTCTTGGCAATGCTACCCAGGTTGCAATACAATCAGCACAAGTTATATTGCTAAAAGGTAATGATTTAATGTTGGTGGATAAAGCATTAAATGTTGGGAAACATTCTGTAATAACTATCAAGCAAAATTTATTCTGGGCTTTTTTCTATAATATACTAGCTATTCCTATAGCCGCAATGGGCTTTTTAAGCCCTGTTATTGCAGCACTGGCAATGGCTTTTTCCGATGTTATTGTTGTTGGAAATTCCATAAGACTAAAATCCAAAAAGATCTTTTAATGAAGAATTACTCCATTTTTAAATCTTACAAAATCCTTTTCCTTTGCAAATGGTATCCAAACAGAGGGAATTTGTGTAACGGAATTTTTATTAAAAAACATGCCGAAGCAATTGCAAAACATGCAAAGGTTAGTGTAATATACATTGGGGCTGATGATCAAATGAGGAACCCTATGTATGAAATTGAGAATACTATTGAGGGAAATTTAAATGTTATTCGAGTTTATTATAAAAATTCAGATTTTGGTAATGGTATAATTGGCAAATCTGTAAAGGCTTTCAGATATTTTAAAGCATTTTATACTGCATTAAAAATTTATTCCAAAGAAAACGGAAGGCCACATGTGATACATGTAAATGTTTTAACTCGCCCTGCTATTGCTGCTTTGATCCTAAAAAAACTTAAAAATATCCCTTACATTATTACAGAGCATTGGACTGGTTATATGGCTGAACATGCAGAATATTCAGGTCTTTTAAAAAGAATAAGTACTCAGTTAACAGTTAAAAATGCAGCTGCTGTTACTACGGTTTCAGAAGTACTGTCAAAATCAATGCAAACTTGCGGTTTAAAAGGAAATTACATAACCATTCCCAATATAGTAGAAGTACAAAAAATTCCTTTTGGCAAAAACTCAATTCCTACGGCAATTAATGTTTCAGACATGGTAGATGAAATGAAAAACATTTCAGGAATTATTAAAGCAATGCCAGAGGTAATAAAAGAATTTCCTGAATTGAGACTGGAATTAATCGGTGAAGGTCCAGACAGGCAGGCTTTAGAACAACTTGCTCTAAATTTAAACCTGTTGAATAAAAATGTTTTCTTTTTTAATCAATTGGCCCACGAGCAAGTATTGAAAAGAATAGCCGTTGCATCCTTCCTAATAGTTAACAGCCATTACGAAAGTTTTTCTGTAGTTGCTGCCGAAGCTTTGGCTTGCGGAACACCAGTTTTATCAACCCAATGCGGAGGACCCGAAGAATTTATAAATGAGGACTGCGGGATTTTAATTAAGCCCGGGGATTTAAATGAATTAATCTGGGGAATTAAAACCATGGTTTTGACTTGTAAGAATTACACCTTAGAAAATCTACAAAAAAAAGCCGGGGAAAAATTTAGTCCATCTATTGTATCAAGCCAGTTTCTTGAGCTTTATCAAAAATATGCCGTAGTTTGGAAGGTAGGTAATTCAGAAAAAAAATTAATCATTGATCCTTTATGGACGGTACTTGATGTTGGAAGTGGAAACCGTCCTAATGAAAGGGCAAATGTACTACTGGAAAAGGAACTTGGTGAAACGATCCATAGATCAGGTGAAGTTGCATTAATTCCTGAGGGTAAAAAATTGGTTCAAGGTGATGCATTGGCAATGCCTTTTGAGAAAGATGAATTTGATTTTGTTATAGCCTCCCATATTGCAGAGCACATTGAGGATCCTGAAAAATTTTGCAAGGAATTATCCAGGGTAGGCAGAATGGGCTATGTTGAAACTCCCGGAAAATTATCGGAGTTGTTTTTCAATGAGCCTTTTCATAAATGGATTGTTTATAAAAAAGGAGATGTACTTGTATTTAAAGAAAAGACTGGTTTTAAATGCTTCAGTGAATTTTTCTACAGGTTTTATTATTTGAATGAAACCCGTGTGGGCCATAAACCTTTATATTCAAAATCATTTTTTATGATCCTGATTGTAAATCTCCTTCGAAAATCCTGGAAACACCTTCCAGCAACTTATACTAAATATGCATGGAAGGGAAATATTCAATACAGGATCATTCTTAAATAAAGCAATGTTAAAAAAGATTTCATCCACAATTGGGGTAAAAGCAATTACGGCAATATTCGCTTTTTTAACTCTAATTATAACGGCCAGAATTTTAGGTACGGAAGGCAGGGGTATTATAGGATTATTCATGGCAACAGTTTCTTTTGCTATCATGTTCAATTATTTGATTGGCGGATCCACCTTGGTTTATCTTTCATCCCGGCATCCAAACAATACGCTTATATGGTCTTCTTATATATGGGCTGTCTTTTCCAATGCACTTGCATTTGTTATTATTTCTCTTTCAAACTCCTCAATTGCTGAATATGCCAACCACATTTTTGTAATATCACTTCTTACCTCTCTTTTTCAAATAAATTTAAACATGCTTCTAGGTAGGGAAAATGTATTGAAATATAATTTATATAGCCTTTTAATGGTTTCTCTTAATTTTCTTTTGATATGCCTGTTATTTCTGATTTTGGAGTGGCATTCGATTGAATCTTTTATTTATTCTCTTTATGTGTCTTTGGCTGTATGTTTTATCCTAAGTTTGTTTGCATTAAAGGGATCTTTGGATTTGAAATTTGATAAAAACTTATGGATTACAGGAGTAACTGCAATGAGTTTTGGATTTATTTCTCAATTAGCAAACATCAGCCAGCTTTTAAATTTAAGGCTTAGTTTCTACCTAATTGAATATTATACTTTTACTGAGAACGTTGGAGTTTATTCAACCGGCACCACCCTAACCGAATCAATTTGGATGATTGCAGGTTCAATGGCACTGGTTCAGTATGCTATTGTTTCAAATTCAAGAGATAGAAGAGAATCCATGGAAATGTCAGCTAAAATGGCAAGAGTGAGTCTTATATTAACCCTTATGGCCTTAATACCATTGCTAATCCTGCCTGAAAGTTTTTATACTTACATCTTTGGAGAGGGTTTTAGGGGGATAAAAAATGTAATATATGCCCTTTCACCTGGTGTATTAAGCATTGGCTTTAGCATGGCTTTCAGTCATTATTTTGCAGGTGTAGGGAATTATAAAATCAATGCAATTTGTTCTGGCTCCGGTCTCCTTGTAACGCTTGTTTGTTCATTGTTAATGATTCCACTTTGGGGAATTGTGGGTGCTGGAATTGCCTCAAGTATTGCTTATCTTTTCATAAGCTTTTTACTGATTGTGTTTTTTATAAAGGATACAAAGATCAGTATTGGATTATTAATCCCTTCAACAAGAGATTTTGAAGCTTTAAGTGTATTAAAAAACAAGCTTTTGAGTTTTACCCGACCACCCCATCATTAAGGAAAATACTTTTTAAAATTCAGCATTTAGTTAGTTAAAATGCCGTTTGGATTAAAGGAAATAAAAAATTAGTTTCAATGTTAAGGATTGTAAAGCTTAATCTTTGGGATTAGTTATATAACTGTTTAATAATTTTCACTTTAGGAGTTGAAAATAGAGATGGGTTTGTTAGAAGAAAAAATTGACGATCTTTATTCTAAGCAACTTTTACATTAGCTAAACTTTTAGTTTACATAAAAGAAAACAGATCAGATAAGTGTTTAATAAAATTGCAAGTACGTTTATAACTCGTGGAATTTCGGCTCTGATTAGCTTTGCAGTGCTTATTATTACTGCAAAGGTACTGGGAGCAGAAATCAGGGGAAACATAAGTTTATTAATCCTAGGTATTTCATTCATCACAATGATAAGCCAGGTTGCAGGAGGACCTGCACTTATATATCTTATTCCAAAATCAAACATCTCCTCTCTGGTAGGTGTTTCCTATATATGGGCTGCTATAAGTTGTCTGGTTTTTTCATTTATTTTAAGCGCGACCAACTTTATCCCTGAATTTTTTTTCTATCATTTACTTTTCATTTCCTTACTTCAATGCTTAAGCCATCTGCATTTAGTTATATTACTAGGTAAAGAAAAAATAAACATACATAACCTGATTGTGTTGGCCCAGGTTTTTACACATATTATTTTTATGGCCTTTTTTGTTTTTATTTGGGATCAAAAAACCATAGAATCATTTATCTGGTCTATTTATATCAGCAACATTTTAACTTATATTTTAAGTCTCATTGCAATACAAAAATATTTTGTCAAGTTTAATTTATTTGAATTACCAGGGCTTTTAAAAACAATGTTTAAAAATGGCACTTATACATTAGTGGCTAACATTACTCTTTTGTTATCAGTTAGAATGAGTTATTATTATTTAAATTTATTTACAGGAACAGCTGCAGTGGGTATATTTTCAGCGGGAGTTTCGGTTACGGAATCTGTTTTATTATTAAGTTCAAGTGTTTCACTCATTATATTCATGCGAATTGCAAATTCCAGCGATACATTATTTGCACAGAATCTTACAATACGCTTATCCAAAATCTGTTTTATTTTAACACTGCCTTGCTTATTTCTCTTATTATTGTTGCCAAAAGATTTTTATAATTTCTTATTTGGTGAAGAATTCGCAACTATAAAAGATGTTATCATGGCACTGTCTGTTGGAATTGCTGCAATAAGTTTTTCCATGATTTACAGTCATTATTTTGCAGGTATGGGTAAATATCATATTAATGCCATAGCAAGTTCAATCTCCTTTAGTATTACCCTGGTAGCTGGTTATTTTATTATTCCAATATGGGGAATTACCGGAGCTGGGTGGGTTGCATCAATGGCATACCTTGCTTCTTCGGGTTTTCATTTTGTGGTGTTTTTAAAACATACGGGGGCTAATCCTTTGTATCTTGCCCCTACTTTGCGTGATATTTCTTTTTTCAATAAATATTTATTAAATTTCAACAGGAAAACTAATAGTTAATGTGCGGAATTGCAGGAATTGTAAATTTAAATAGAAGTGTAAATGTATCGAAGTCATTAAAACAAATGACCTCGACTATTGCCCACAGAGGACCAGATGACGAGGGGTTTGTGTTTTTTTCATCAAATGAAACATCCAAGGCAGGCAGTAAAAACACCCCTGAAAATATTTGGGCCACCAACCTGGATTATAAACCAATTGAACATATTGACAATGTAACCCGTGAATTTTCTATGGGCTTAGGTCACCGCAGGCTATCCATTTTAGACCTCTCACCTGCAGGCCATCAACCCATGTGCATCAACAACGAAAGCATTTGGATTACCTACAATGGTGAAATATATAATTTTATTGAATTAAGAACATCACTTGAAGAAAATGGTTATACATTCCATACCAATACAGACACTGAAGTAATATTAAATGCTTATAAACATTGGGGCTACAATTGCGTGGACCATTTCAACGGAATGTGGGCTTTTGTGATTTACGATAAGGCAAAGGACTGTCTTTTTGGATCAAGAGACAGATTAGGAGTAAAACCACTATATTATTACCTTGACCAAAATGCTTTTGTTTTTGCATCAGAACAAAAAGCCCTTGTTTCCTTGCCTTTTGTTAAAACAGGTATTAACCCAGCTGCTGTATTCGATTATTTTGTTTTGGATGAAATTGAATATGAAGAAGAAGGATTTTTTAAAAATATAATTGAACTTTCAGCTTCCAACTCTTTTACATTTGATTTAAAAACAGCAGAAATAAAAAAATGGTCCTATTATAATTTACCCTCAAATACGCAGCATGAATCCTATGGGGAGGAAAAAATGAAGGTATATTCCGAAAAATTATCCCAACTTTTGGATCAGGCAATTTCCTTGCGTTTACGCTCTGATGTTCCTGTAGGAACATGCCTTAGTGGTGGGCTGGATAGTTCTGCAATAACAGCCATTGCAACAAAGCATTTAAATGGAAAACCACTGGAAGTTTTCACAGCATCATTTAATGAAAAAAACATTGATGAAAGCCCTTGGGCACAAATGGTCGTAAACAGTACAGGAGCAATATGGAACAGGGTTTTTCCAAGCTCTGAAGAGTTAATGAATGACCTTGAAAATTTAACCTATTGCCAGGATATTCCCATTTGGTCAACAAGTACTTATGCACAATACCGGGTAATGCAACTTGTAAAAGAAAAAAACATTAAAGTTGTACTTGACGGACAAGGGGGTGATGAATTATTTGCAGGATATCCATCCCATTTGCCTTCTTTTTGGTGCGAATTATTAAACAATAAAAAGTACACACTTTTTTCAAAGGAATTATGCGCTCACAATGGTTTTTCAAAATCAGCAATTTACTTTATCAAGCAATATTTAAAGCAGTATGGAATTTACAAATTCCCCCCTTCCATTCAATCCTTTATCTTTAATAATTATTTTGATGAATTGAAATACTTAAAAAAAGATTTCAAGGAAAAAAATATTAACAGATTGAAAAAAAAGAATTCCAGGGAAAAAGTAAGTTTAAATGGCAGGCTGTTTTATGAGCTGAACAATAGTTTGTTAAAAAGTTATTTAAAATGTGAAGACCGCTGTTCAATGTATCATTCAGTTGAATCTCGGACCCCGTTTGCTGATGATCCAGCGCTCATTGAATTTTCTATGAATCTTTCGGGCTCATATAAAATTAAAAATGCAGTTCAAAAAGTTATTTTAAGAAATGCTGTTTCTTCCCTTTTACCTGAAAAAATAGTAAACAGGAGAGATAAAATGGGTTATGTGACCCCAAACAACAATTGGATTTCTGATTTAAAACCAAAAATTGCAACCATTTTTGACAATCCCCTGCTTTTGGATTTTCTTGATGTAGAAAAAATTAAAAAAGATTTTGACAAAATGTTTGACTCAAGAGACAAAAAGGAAAACGGTAAACTGTTTAAATTCATAAGTTTTGCAATGTGGGTAAATGTTTTTGAGGAAAACCTTAAAAAAACCTATTGAAATAAATTACCCTTTTTTTAGTTAACATACCCGGGAAACTCCAAGTGTTTGTTTTTTCTAAATTTGCATATTTATATTTATACAATGAAAAGACTAGCGCTTTTTTATATTCTTATACTTACAGTTAGTTTTTCCTGCAAAAAAGAAGATCCGATTCTTTCAAACAAAAACACCGCAATAACTATATCTTCCCCCGTTATTCGTTCACAATTGGAAAAAGGAAAAAAATATGATATTTCCTGGCATACTACCAAATCTGAAAAATTGAAAATTGAGCTGTTTAAGGGACAGCATTTTGTTCAGAATATATCCGTTTCTGAACCCAATACAGGTAATTTTCAATGGTTGATTACGCATGATTTAAAGCCGGATTCTTTATATAGGTTAAAAATAACCTGTTTGGAAAACAAAGAAATTACAGCATACAGCCATTTTTTTACCATTATTGGTGATAGTACTACAAAAAACATTATACCAGGAATAATTTATAACAACAATTGGATTAAAGGCAGCGATTGTTTAATTAACTGGGATGATAATATCAATGAAAATGTAAGGATAGATTTATTTTTAAATGGCATTTTATACATGAACATTGTTGAAGAAACCCTCAGTAATGGAACTTATGCCTGGTCAATCCCCACCAATTTACCTACTTCATCAAATTATCGTTTTAAGGTTAGCAGCATAATTCATACTGATTTATATGGGTTGAGTGATGTTATAAGAATATCCATGGAAAATGAGGTAAACCTTGTAAAAAATGGAAATTTTTCTAGCGATTCATTATGGTACTATTCTAATGCCCAGGTACCGGGGAGCAAAAGGTGGAATATACGTATTGAAAACAATTCAGGCGTTGCCCAGGTTGAATCTCTTCAATCATATGGGAGCATTTTGCAGGATTTGAATTTAATTCCTGGCAAGCAATACATAGTTAACTATACCTTAACTCCATTCAATGGTTTTATTGGAGGAGCAATCGTTAGTTCAAATAATATAAACAGGGCAGCAATTATCTGCATGATGGGTAGTAACACCGGAACAAGACGATATGCAACAGGTTCCTACAGTGATACAATAACTGCCAATGGAAGCTCTGTTAGTTTTAATATTATTGATCATCCTGCATCCTCACCAAATTCAGGGTTTTTATGCAAATTGGATAATGTTGAAGTCTTTGAAAATTAATCAGTTTATTAAAAACTACTAAAATGATAGAAGGAATAAAGCCAGATTTTAGTAAATTTAAAAAACAACATATAAAAATGGGTTTTAATCAAGCCGGAAACATTATTGCGAATATTCTTTTACTACTTGTTTTTATGACTTTAATTAATTCCTGTAAAAGGGATGAAATGATTTATGAAAACAATCATGATATAATTATTTCAACTCCCAAAGCACAATCAGTGCTTGAAAAAGGGGAATTTTACCAAATTAAATGGCAAACAGAAAAAGCTGAAAAATTAAGAATTGAACTTTATTTACAAAATACTCCGGTTCGGTTAATTTCTGTGTCTGAAAATAATTCAGGAAGTTATTCATGGCAAGTTCCTGATGACATAAAACCAGATACCAATTACCGGATAAGAATTACAGGAATTGACAACAATCAGCTTTCCGGATTCAGTCATTTTTTCATTATTTCAGGTGATTTTGGGACTAAATTTATTAATTGCTCTGATTTTATTTTCAACAATTGGGTAAAAGGAAGTGATAGCCTT
Organism: Bacteroidota bacterium; assembly: GCA_013696965.1. Lineage (NCBI taxonomy): Bacteria > Pseudomonadati > Bacteroidota > Bacteroidota bacterium. The sequence continues at coordinate 10,940 of JACCXN010000021.1, forward strand.
ATTTCCTGGACTGATAACATTGAAGAGGATGTTAAAATTGATTTGTTTTTAGATGGCGTTTTTCATTCAACCATTGCTCAGGCAACACCAAGCAATGGAAACTTTCTATGGTCTATTCCCCTTGCACTTGCTACCTCATCAAACTACAGCTTTAAAATAAGCAGCACAGTAAACCCTGGCATTTACAATTTAAGTGATGTATTTAGAATTTCATTAAACAGCGAAATTAACCTGGTTAAAAACGGCAATTTTATTAATGAAAACTTCTGGAATTATTCAAACCCGTTAACTAACCTTAAAAATCGCTGGAGCATTAACAGTGAATTAAAAACAGCAGAAATAATTTCTTTACAATCCAGTGGAAGTATTTTTCAGGAACTGGGATTAATTAATGGCCAAAAATATATCATTACTTATGCCTTAAGTAAATACAATGGTTATATAGGAGGGGCAAAAATAAATCCATCAGATACTTTCCGGGCTGCAATTGTTTGTTCCATTGGCACTAATTCCGGAGAAAATCGTTATTACGAAGGAATTTATACAGATACAATAATTGCTGCAGGATCTGCAATTAAATTTATGATATTTGAGCAGGCTTCCTCCTTTCCTAATTCAGGATTTTCATGCAAATTAGATAACATAGAGGTTTTTGCTGAATAATCTCAACATGATTTCTTTTTGACTGGAATTTGTTTCCTTCAAAATTCCTCATTTATGTTTTTGTAACTTTTTTTATGCCAATAATGCCTGATTCATCTGATACTTTGATAAAATAAATACCAATTGGAAATTCAACAATATTGACAATCATTTTTTCAGAAATTGAATATTTTTGATGGAAAACAACCTGGCCTAAATTATTAAGAATTTCTATTTCTTTTCCAACTATAAATTCTGACTCATAGACAATTACAATTTCGTTTTGTGAAGGGTTCGGAAAAACATGAATTTTATTCTCATTTAAATAGTATTTGGAAATATTTGTCTGTAAATCTTTGTTTGTAACAATATATCCACTGTCACCAACCGCAAACACTATTGAATCAGAATATGAGCTTATTGAATTTATAGGGTAATCAACATTTTGGAAAGTCCAAATTGAATTTCCGCTTGTTTCAAAAATCAATCCAGCCATTCCATTTGAAAAATTATCATAGGCAGCCCCTGAATAAAAAATGTAAAATTCATCCTTAATCTTGTATTTTTTGAAATTCAGAAGGAGTAATTCCGGTTTGATTTTTGAAAAATTTACTAAAATGGGCGGGGTCTTCAAATTTTAACTCGTAGGCCGATTCTTTAGCAGTTAAGCCTGAATTCAGAAGGCGTTTGGCTTCAAGGATTATTTGTTTATAAATCAGAAGACTTGCTGATTGATAGTTTTTCTAATACAAAACTACAGGGTTGTTTTTCCAACTTAATTTGATGAAATTAATTTATCTTTTGTTTAAATAAAATAGAAAAAAAGCAAAATTTGAAATTCTTTTTAAAGTTTTGTTAAGCAAATTAAGCCAGGCAGAAACATAATGGCCCAACCAGTTTATGTAAATAAAAAGAGAGGAAAAATCCTTTGATCTTCCCTCTCTTTTCTTTTGTAATCCTTTAAATATTACTCTTCAAAAGCAGCTAAAGTATTCTTAATAATGCTAATGCATTCCTGGATTTGCTCTTCCGTAATTACAAGTGGAGGTGCAAAACGAATTATATCTCCTTGAGTTTGTTTTGCAAGCAGCCCATTGTCTTTTAAAGCATAGCAAACATCTGCTGCATTTTTTCCACTTTTTGTAGGCTTTATAACAATTGCGTTCAACAAGCCCTTTCCTCTCACAGTAGTTATTAGTGGAGACTTTATTTCCAAAAGTCCTTTTCTTAATTGAGCACCAAGTTTTTCAGATTTGGCAGCAAGGTTTTCCTCAAGCACAACTTCAAGAGCTGCAATTGCCACAGCACCTGCAAGTGGATTTCCACCAAAAGTAGAACCATGATCACCTGGGCGGATGCAATTCATAATTTCATCATTGGCAAGAACTGCGGAAACAGGCAAAACTCCACCTGATAATGCTTTTCCTAAAATAAGTACATCCGGTTTCAAATTCTCATGGTCGCAGGCAAGCATTTTTCCAGTACGTGCAATACCAGTTTGAATTTCATCGGCAATAAACAACACATTATTGTCTTTGCATATTTTGGCACAGGCAGTTAAATATCCTTCATCGGGAACTACAACTCCTGCCTCACCTTGAATTGGTTCAACAAGAAATCCAGCCACATTTTTATCTTTTATTGCTTCCCTTAAAGCTTCAATATTGTTGTAAGGAATAACAACAAAACCTGGTGTAAAAGGACCAAAATCCTTTCTGGCACTTTTATCAGTAGAAGCAGAAATAATGGAAATAGTTCTTCCATGAAAATTCTTTTCACAAACTAAAATTATTGCTTGATTTTCAGGAATTCCTTTCTTTTCATAAGACCACCTTCTGCAAATCTTAATAGCAGTTTCAACAGCTTCAGCCCCGGTATTCATTGGTAAAACTTTATCAAAGCCAAAAAGTTCAGTTACATATTTCTCATATTGGCCAAGCACATCATTGTGAAAGGCCCTGGAAGTAAGTGTAAGTTTATCCGCCTGCTCCTTTAAAGCACTTATTATTTTTGGGTGGCAATGACCTTGGTTAACTGCTGAATATGCGGAAAGAAAATCAAAATATCTTTTGCCATCTACATCCCATAAAAAAACTCCTTCCCCCCTTTCAAGCACCACGGGTAATGGATGGTAATTGTGTGCTCCATGCTTTTCTTCAAGTTCAATAGCTTCTTTACTTGAAATGTTATGATTTATCATTGTTTCTCTGCTCATAAAAATAAATTTAAAAAATTATATTTGTTTCCTGCTTTTTTGCAGGGCTTTGTTCTTATTTTGGATTCACCTTATATCCCTTTTTTTCAAATTGACTTATTAAGCCATCTTCTCCTGCCAGGTGTGCAGCCCCCACCGCAATAAAAACAGATTTTTCTTTCATAATAACCTCTGCCCTTTCAGCCATGTTTATATTCCTTTTTGTAAGAAAAATTTCAACAAAATCATCCGACAATTCTTGATTTCTGGTCATTTCAAGCAATTTATCCAGGTCTGCGGCAATATAATCGGCCAACATTTTTTCCATTTCAAGTTCGCTCTGAACACTGTTTTTAACTGCATCAACAAGTCCTTCTGCCTGATCTTTGTATGAAATAGATCTAAAAGCATTAATTTGCTCCTCCATTGTTTCAAGACCTACAACAGGTTTATTTTGCTTTTTTGCCAGGGAATAAAAAAATAAATCAAGTGCTTCATTTTTGTCTTGCCTTAAATTGCGCTGTGATATCAAGCCAGCTAAAAACAAGGGCTGCATTTTATTGTATATTGCTAAATTCTGATTTAAAGAATCCTTGAAAAACCTACTTACTAATTTGTAATCGCCCTCAGATAAAAGTGATTGAATAGTAAAGCCGGAATCCATAACAAGTTTTTCCATCACATTTGAATGAATTACCTCTCCCATATCAAGTTCCATTGCAAAAGTCTGGCACTCATTAAAAGCTTCAATTACATTGTTTTTGAAATTAAACACGCGTTCATCGGCAGTATGCATAGTTCCATACAAAAAAGAAGAATATTTTAATCCATTTCCACTAATTTCCCATAACAATGATTTTTGGCTCTGTTGAGAAAAAACAGCAGGACCCAAAAGCATGAGTATCGGAAAAAACAACTGTTTTAAATTGCTATTCATCACTGTTAAATTTATCCTTTTTAAAGAAAATTGATTGTTTTTCTTTTACACTTCAAATTTAAGAAATAAACGTCAAAATAAAGTGTTTTTAATCTAATGAAAAGAAATAAGTTAAATTTGCCTCCATTATGAGAAGAAAAAGAGATAAAAAAGTACAAATACTGGAAAACATTACCATAACAGATGCTGGAAGCGAAGGTAAAACAGTAGCAAAGGTTGATGATTTAGTGATTTTTGTTGAGAATGCCGTTCCAGGAGATATAGTTGATTTACAAATAACCCGTAAAAAAAGCAGTTACAGGGAAGCCAGGGCAATTAAATTCCACCATCTGTCTGAAAAGAGAATTAAACCCGTTTGTTCTCACTTTGGTGTTTGCGGGGGCTGTAAATGGCAGAACATGAATTATGCAGATCAACTTTTTTACAAGCAAAAGCAGGTTTACGATAATCTAGAAAGGCTGGGAAGAGTAGAATTGCCTGCTATAATGCCAATTATTGCTTCAGAAGAAAGCCTTTTTTACCGTAATAAGCTGGAATTTACCTTTTCAAACAAAAGATGGATTACTGTGGAAGAAATGAAAACCGGTGCTGATTTAAAAAAGGATGCATTAGGATTTCATATCCCTAAAATGTTTGATAAAATCATTGATATCGACAAATGTTATTTACAAGCTTCGCCTTCCAATGAAATACGGGATGAGGTAAAAAAATATGCAATTGAAAACAATTATCCCTTTTTTGATATAAGAAAAAAAGAAGGCTTATTGAGAAATCTTATTATCCGAACCGCATCAACAGGTGAAATAATGGTTTTGGTTTCCTTTTTTTATGATGATATTGAAAAAAGGCAATCATTAATGGATCATCTGGCAGAGAAATTTCCAACTGTAACTTCTCTGCTCTACGTGATAAATCCAAAAGGAAACGATACAATTCATGATCTGGACATAATAACGCATAAGGGTGAAGGCTTTATTTTCGAGAAAATGGAGGATTTAAAGTTCAAAATAAGTGCTAAATCTTTTTATCAAACCAATTCCCAACAGGCATATAATTTATATAAAGTTGCCAGGGAATTTGCTGCCATTGAAAGCGATCAGATTGTTTACGATTTATACACAGGTACTGGTACCATTGCCAATTTTGTTGCATCCAAAGCAAAAAAAGTGGTAGGTATTGAATATGTTCCTGAAGCAATAGAAGATGCAAAAGAAAATTCAGAAATAAATAACATTAAAAACACCTCATTTTTTGCAGGTGATATGAAAGATATATTAAATGATGAATTTTTGGCAAAAAACGGAACACCTGATGTGGTAATAACTGATCCGCCACGGGCAGGAATGCATATTAATGTGATTGAAAAATTACTGGAAATAAATCCAAAACGCATTGTTTACGTAAGCTGTAACCCCGCCACACAAGCAAGGGATATTGCCTATCTCGATGCTAAATACCGGGTTGAAAAAATACAACCAGTAGATATGTTCCCTCATACCCACCATGTGGAGAATGTAGTGTTACTCACAAGCAGAAATTAATGGAATTAAACAACGAATTTTGGAATAACAGGTATATAAACAAAGATACAGGATGGGATTTAGGTTCTGTATCTACTCCATTGCAATATTATTTTGATCAGCTAAGCGATAAAAATTTGCGTATATTGATTCCCGGAGGGGGAAATGCTTACGAAGCTGAATATCTTTTTAACCATGGATTTAAAAATATTTTCCTGCTGGATTATTCAACCCTTGCTTTAGAAAATTTCCAAAAAAGAGTTCCTGATTTTCCAACAAATCATCTTATTTGTCAGGATTTTTTTGAACACAAAGGCCGCTATGATTTGATTGTTGAACAAACTTTTTTCTGCGCCATTGATCCTAGTTTAAGAAAGAATTATGTAAAGAAAGTTTGTGAATTATTATCTTCTTCGGGCAAAATTGCGGGTGTTTTGTTTAATGCTGTTTTGAACCAGGATAAGCCTCCTTTTGGAGGCAACAAAGAGGAATATGAAAAATTATTTCAAAACAACTTTGAAATAACAACACTTGAAATTGCTTACAATTCAATTAAGCCAAGAGCAGGGAGAGAACTGTTTTTTAATTTCAAAAGAAAAAGCTAAATCTTTAAGAATCATTGTTTTTATTTACATTTGAAAAAAATAAGGTTTATGTCAGTAACCCGAACACTTATACTTGATTCACATAAAATCAGTCAGAAAATTAACAGGATAGCCTGGCAGATATATGAGCATTATTACAAGGAAGATGAAATAATATTATCAGGCATTGTAGATAATGGATATATCCTTGCACAGCGTATTGCTAAGGTTTTAGAAGAAATATCTCCTATAAAGGTAAGTACAGTAAAAATTTCTTTGAATAAAACTTCTCCTTTAAGTGAAGCTGTTATTACAGAATTGAAAAGCGAGGATGTTGAAAACAAAGTTGTAATAGTGGTTGATGATGTACTTGACTCGGGCAAAACATTAATTTACGGAGTAAAACATTTTTTAAATTTTCCTATAAAGCATTTAAAAACAGTAGTTTTAGTTGACCGTAGCCATAGGATTTTCCCTGTACGTGCCGATTATGTTGGTCTCACACTGGCTACAACATTGCAGGAGCAGATAAGGGTTGAATTTCACGGTAACGGTGAAGATGGTGTTTACTTACAATAATTGAAATGAAAATAAAAGAAATCACATTGTTTCTAATTTTTCCCTTGTTATGTTTGACAGGCTGCAAGAATAATGAAACCGAAAAGGAAGTACTTGATTATACATGGAAAAGCGAACAAAAACTAGCTTATACAGATATTAACAATCCATTGCAAGGATATAGCCTGGGTGATAAAGAAGCACTGGATACAGCTTTTGCCGCATTTATATTACAATCAACCGGAAAAACTACTATCAATTATTCAGATGCAGAAGGAAATAAGATATCTCCTGAACAGGCTAAAGAACTACTTACACAAAGGTATGTTTTATTGGTTCCTGACCCTGAACAGCCGGAATTGAAAATTGAAGAAATGCAGGAAATACATTTAGCCCCAAATGATATAGTGCAGGTTTTATGCAGGGAAAACTGGTATTTGAATGAACCCGATTTCAAACTATCTAAAAAAATTACTCATATTGCTCCGGTGGTTTACGTTTATGATCACGATGGAGATGTAAGAGGAAAAAAAGTATTGTTTTGGATGGAGATGAAATAAAGTTGGAAAACTAAAAAATTTGCTTTGAATTTATGTTTCAAGCCATTTTATAGTCCTCTTTTTTTACTAAAACCTAGCCATTAAATAATAATTCTCAAATTAGCTAGTATCCTTGAAACCCTATATCAGGCTATTCGCATATCATTGGGTTTAAGAATTTGTTTATTATTCCTGCAGCCACAGCCAGGACTTTTTGGGCTATAGGTTCAATTGCTTCTTGAATTTTTAACCACAGCATTCCTTGTTAATTAAAATGAATGATGTTTTCTGTAAAAAAAATCATTAAAGAAAATTTTTATCAACATTAAAATTAAAAAAAGGGGCTCTTATGCTGTTAAAAGGAATGACACGTCCATTTAAAATAACTTTTAATAGCTAAAATGCGAATAAAAATGTACTTTTGATAGCTATACTATAAAGTTTTAAGCATTTAAAACTAGCGGAACATTTTCCCCTATTTTATTTGAAACATAATATGATGAGAGTGATGCTTAGGTGTTTTATTATCTCAGTATTTTTACTGTTGCTTTCATCCATTGTTAAATCCCAAACCTTTACTTCAGAAGCCGACATGAAAAAACATGTCAGAAAACTCTTTGATAATAAGGAATATGTTAATGCAGCTCCTTACTTTTCTCAATTATTAAGTCTTTACCCAAAGGATCCTGAGTACAATTTCAAATATGGCACTTGTCTTTTATTTTCTGATCATGATAAAGAAAAAGCTATAAAATTTCTTGAATTTGCTTCCACAAAAGAAGGTGTAGACCCAGAAGTGTTTTTTTATCTTGGAAAAGCATTTCATTTGGATTATAGATTTGAAAAGGCAATAACCGCATATAAAACATTTATTGAAAAGGGAACTTCTAAATCAAAGGCTGATCTTCAACCAGAAAGACAGATTGAAATGTGCAAGAATGGAAAAACATTAATTCGGAACATAACCGAATTAATTGTAATGGATAAAAAGGAGATTAAACAAATGGATTTTTTTAGAAGTTATGATTTGGATGACTTCGGTGGAAAAATAATTGTAAAGCCCGATGACTTTAAAACTCCTTTCGATATCAAGCAAGGAGAGAAATCTGTAATGTTTCTTCCAAATAATCCTGATAAAATATTTTTTGCTAGTTATGGTGAAAACAATAAAAATGGAAAAGATATTTATAATGTAATAAAGCTTGATAACGGTGAATGGAGCAAACCTAAAGCATTAGGACTAAAAATAAATACTCCCTTTGATGAGGATTATCCTTTTATGCACCCCAACGGCAAAACACTTTATTTTTGTTCTAAAGGCCATAATTCAATGGGTGGATACGATATTTTTAAATCGGAATATGATAAAGACAATGATTCATGGAGTACACCGGTAAACCTTGATTTTGCTATTAGTTCACCTGATGATGACATGCTTTTTATTACTGATAAAGAGGAGAAATTAGCTTATTTTTCCTCTTCCAGGGCGAGTATTGAAGGTTATATTACTGTTTATAAAATCAACATTGAAAGCAAGCCAGAGGAATATATTCTTGTGAACGGAAAGTTTTTCACAGAAATAAAGGATGTTTCAAAATCAGTTACTATTAAGGTGTACAGGATTTCTGACAATAAGTTAATTGGAAATTTTAGTTCGCAATCAGATGGTTCTTATGTTTTAAAAATTCCCAATGGAGGAAGGTTTAAATTTTTAGTTGAAGCAGCAAGGCATCCGGTACAAAGTGGAATTGTTGAAGTTCCATTTCAAAAAGATCCAAAAATGCTTAAGCAGGAAATGGAATTGGTGAGAAATGAAACTGGGGTTAAATTAACCATCCGGAATTTATTTGATGAAGAGATAAAAGAATCTGAGCAACTTCTTGCACTTGATATTATAAAACTCCAGGCAAAACTTGAAGTAAATTACAATCCTGATTTGGCAATAAGGTATGAAGAAAAAGAAGCGCATAAGGTTAATGAGATTAAGAAAAGTCAAGGGAATACCACCAACCAGGTAAAAGAAAATAATCCTTCGGTTTCTAATTCAGATATTACAAAAATAGCTTTTCAGGATGCAGAAGTTTTGAAAAATGAAGCAGAAGAATTCAGAAAAGAAGCTGACTTTGCTTTTGCTTTTGCAGAGAAGAAAAGCATTCAGGCTGATGAAAAACAAAAAGAATCTGAAAAAGCAAAAAAGGAAGCGCTTGCAAATCAGGATATGGCCCAAAGAAAAACAGGCCTGGATAAGGCTGAGGAACTTAAAAAAGCTTCAGTAAGCCTTACCAATCAGGCATCTGTAGCTCTAAAAATAGCTGAAAAATCAGACAATGATGCCAAAAGAAAAAAAGAAGAATCGGAAATTGCCTTGCAATATGCAAAGGAATTAGATTCTGCTGTTAATTCAACCTCCTCCAAAGAGGCGCTTGATAAACTAAAAACCCAAAAAACAAATCTCGAAAACTCTGCAAATGGTAATGGAGCCAAGGATATTTTAAGTCAAACACGTAATGAGCAAAAAGAAAAAAATAAGCAAGCTGAAAGAGCAAGGAAGGAAGCAACTGAAAGTAAAACTGAAGCTGATGAAATTAAAACTGAAATTCAGAATTTAGAGAAAGTAATTGAAAAAACAAAAGATAAAAAAGGCAAAGCCTCTCTTTCAGAACAACTCTCAACATTAAAGGAGGATCACCAAGAGGCTGAAACAAAAGCCAATGCAAATAATGAAAAAGCACTAATGCTTGAAAAGGAAGTAACGAGCTTAAACAACGAGGCAGGTTTAATAGAAAAAATGATAACAGAAATCAGTTTAAAAGGAAATCAAACTCTTTCCATGGATAAAAACCAGATTAAACAAATCAAGGAAAGAATTGATGAACAAAAGATTTCCGCTGCTAATGAACCCAACAAAAATTCTTTTTCTGAAAACAATACATTAACGGAAAATAATAAATCTAAAGAAGTACAGCAAAGCAAGCTAACAATAGAAGAAACGCCAGGAATTAATTCTGAAAAACAAAACAAGTTCAATGGTATTGTAAATAATAAGGGAGAAATAGTTGATTATGGAGCAGATTTCAAAAAACAATTGGAAGAAAACACAAATAAACCAAACGGAGTAGAAAAAGCCAAAACAAATGCAAGAATTACTAATCAGTGGGCAGAATCAATAAATGATGAAATAAATTTAAGAACCGAAAAAATTAAAAGCCTCAATGCAAGTGAACAAAAGCAAGAAGAAAAACGAATTGCTGAACTTGAAAAAGAATTGATTGTAAAAAAGAGTGAAGCTAAAAAACTCCAGGAAGCTTCAACAGCACTTGAAAAAATAGAATCTGAACAAGTGATTGCCAATAAAAAAGAACAAACAGAGAATGTTGAACCAACTTCGGAGGCTAGCAAAAAACATTTTGAAGGGGTTGCTCCGTTTGCAGAAAGAGTTGAAATTCCGAATCAACAAGGGGAAATTTCCGATTATAGCAACACCTACATTGATCAACTAGACAAGACTGAAACATTAGGAGATGATTTTAATAAGGAAAGAACGAAAGCCGAAATTTATAGTAACTGGTCCTCCACAATGCGTCAGGAGATGCTTATTCGAGAAGAAAACATCAAGAATTTGAAAGGCAAAGAAAAAAAGGCCGAACAAATAAAAATTGACCAACTGGCAAATTCAGCAATTTCCAAACAAATTGAAGCTGATGAATTTCTTGCAAAAGCTGAATTACTTCAAAAAAACAGGGAACAGGAAAAGGCACTTTCTTCCAGTAAAAAGATTGTGAACAGCAACGATAATCCTGAAAAAGAGGAAAAGAACACTAAAATTGAAAATCCTGAGGTTAATGAAATTTTTGAGGAAGAAATTAATTATAGCAATGAGGATGAACAGGCAGAAGTGAAAAAGGAAAATAATCCTAAAAAAAAGGAATTGCCAAGTGAAAACCTTAGTGCCGATAATCAAAACAAGGAAAAAACTAACATAGAAGAAAATCAGGATGCCAGGATAAAAGCAAACAATTCTGTTTTAAAGAATAATTATTCATCCACTTCTGCAAAAGAATCATTGAAAAAGGCTACATCGGTTATGGATGAAGCAAATAACCTAAGTGTTCAGGCTGATGCAATTAGATCTGGTGTTGCTTCTATTAGTGATCCTGATGAAAAAACAGCCCAACTCAAAAGGGCCAGTGAGCTTGATAAGCAGGCACAAATGAAAAAAAGTGAAGCTGCACTTGCTTTATCAGATGCAGGCAAAACAGAATTCAATGTGAATAAAATCAATATCGAAAAGAATTTTAACCCAAGCAAAGAAGGCCAGGAAACAGCAGTGGCTACAATGCTTTTAGAGGAGGCTGATTATTATATAAAGCAAGCTGAACAAACAAGACAAAAAGCATTAAGCAATGAAAATCCTGCTTCCCGGTTTAATTTTTTAACCCAGGCGATTGAAATGGAGAAAACGGCCATTGAAAAACAAGTAAAGGCAATGGAAATATTAAATATAAAACCTGATGCCTCATTGGCTGCGCTTGCATTAACAGAAAAAAACAATCCAATACAAACTGAGGAAGATGCCAATAAAATAAAGGTATTAAATGCAGAATCGGAAAGTGAATTTCAAAAAGCAGAGGAATTAGAACAAGAGGCAAAAGAACTTGAAAAAGATGCTCAATATTTATCTGAAAAGGCTGAAAACACAAAGAAAAAGAAAGAGAAGGAAGTTCTTGTGGAACAAGCCACTGAAAAATCAAAAGAGGCAAAGGTATTAAAAGATGAAGCCAGATTTACTTTTGAAAAGGCAGAGAAATTAAAAGAGCAGGCCGCAAGTATAAATCTTTCAAACAGCAAAACTAATTCATTAAATAATGAAAATACTTTTAAGGAAAAGGAAAATGCCTTAAACAATGAATTAGCAGCAAGTACTAAAAAAGAGAATTTGCGGGAAGAAAAATCACTTCAGCAAGAAAATGAAATTGAACTTAAGAAAGAGGAAATCAAAAAAGAAAATGAAGCTAAAAATGAATCTTCTAATGCAGTAAAAAAAGAAACCCAACAAATAAATCAAGAGCCGGTAAGGGAAAACCTCAATGCTATAAAATCTAAAATTGAGGAACAAAATCAAAAGGGAATACAATTTACTGAACAGGCTCAAATATTGGAAAAAGAGGCACAAGTATTGGCATTAGAAGCAGAACAGAGTAAAAAGAAAAAGGAAAAAGCTGAATTGTTGCAAAAATCGAATGAAAAGACAGAACAGGCAAACATAAAAAAAGCAAATGCTGGACGTGCTTTTGAGAATGTTAGAAATCTGGAAAAAGATGCAGCACTTGTAAAGGAATATAATGAACAGACGAATAATACTTCAAACAAGGAGAAGGAAACCCCTCAATCATCCATTCAGAAAAAAGAAGAATACAGGCAGCAAACAAATTCCTTGAAGAAAAAAACAGAGGAAGAAAGCAACAATGCAAAACAATATTCAGAGCAGGCCCAAGAGTTGGAAAAAGAGGCCGAGGCACTGGAATTAAATGCCCAAAAAAGTAAAAAGAAAAAAGAAAAAGAGGAGTTTAAACAAAAATCCATTGATAAAACAGAGCAAGCAAATTCGAAAAAGGAACTAGCTGAAAACGCCATGGATAATGTAAGGGAATTAGAAAAAGAAATGGCGCTTTTGAAAAAGAACAATCCGGAAGAAAATGGAACAGCTAATAGAGTAAACTCCAAATCTTTGGTTCAAAATCAAGAAGAATACAATAAAAACACAAGAATATTGGAGGGCAAAATAGCAGAAGAAAATAAAAAAGCAACACTATTTACAGAGAAGGCCCAAGAGTTGAAAAAAGAGGCCGAGGCATTGGCATTAAATGCCCAACAAAGTAAAAAGAAAAAAGAAAAAGAGGAGTTTCAACAAAAATCCATTGATAAAACAGAGCAAGCAAATTCGAAAACGGAACTAGCTGAAAACGCCATGGATAATGTAAGGGAATTAGAAAATGAAATGGTTCTTTTGAAAAAGAACACTCCGGAAGAAAATGGAACAGCTAATAGAGCCAACTCCAAATCTTTGGTTCAAAATCAAGAAGAATACAATGAAAATACAAGGGTATTGGAGGGCAAAATAGCAGAAGAAAATAAAAAGGCAACACTATTTACAGAACAGGCTCAAGAGTTGGAAAAAGAAGCGCAAGCAATGGCCTTAAATGCCGAACAAAGTAAAAAGAAAAAGGAAAAAGAGGAATTGACGCAAAAATCCATTGAGAAAGCAGAACAGGCAAATTCAAAAAAAGTACAGGCTGAAAACGCTTTTGATAAGGTAAGAGCATTAGAAAAAGATTTGGTGCTATTAAAAACAAATAAAACTAAAGAAAATGCTTCTATTAAAAATGGAAATGAGCATTCTAATTCTCCCATTCAGCAGCAAGAAGAATACAAGCAAAGAACAATTGTTTTGAAAAACCAAATTGTTGAGGAAAATAAAAAGGCAAGCCAACTAACAGAACAAGCTCAGGAGCTGGAAAAAGAGGCGGAAGTACTGGCATTAAATGCACAAGAAATTAAAAAGAAAAAGGAGAAACTGGAATTACAGCAAAAATCAAGTGAGAAAACAGAACAAGCAAATTCAAAAAAAGAACAGGCCAAAAATGTACTGACTCATGTGAAAATATTGGAAAATGAGGCTGCTGAAATAGTGGTTCTTTCGGAAAAAATAAATCAGGATGAAAAGGAAAAGGAAGAAAAGAAAATTGCCACGGAAGCATTAATTGCAAAATCAAGTATGCCTTCTGACATAAATAAATATGAGGTCCCAAAAATACTTACCGAAGAAATATTTGATAAAGCAGCCCCTACTGTTTATAATGCAAAAAATCCAATACCGGTTGATGCGGGATTTCCAGAGGGCTTAGTTTTTAAGGTTCAGGTAGGAGCTTTCAGAAATCCTATTCCTTACGATTTATTTAAAGGATTTGCCCCCATTATGGGTGAAACCACACCACAAGGTTTTACCAGGTATACTGCCGGAATGTTTAAAGCCCTTGCAACTGCTAATTTGGCAAAAGATGTTATTCGTGGAAATGGATATCCTGATGCATTTGTAGTGGTGTTTTACAATGGCAAAAGAATTTCAATGAATGAAGCACAGGCTTTAATTAACAGTGGGAAAATTAATGATAACAATGCATTGGCTGCCGGGAATTCTAAAACTAATTCCGAAACAACCTTAAATAAAAATGAAAGTTTGAATAATTCTCCACTTAACCAGCAGGAAAAAAACGAAATTAGTAAAACGGATGTGTTTGCAAAACAGGAAAAAACCTTTCCTCAGGACGTTGCACCTTATCATGAACTGAATGCTGTAAAAGGATTACTTTATACTGTTCAGGTTGGTGTTTATACCCGGCCAGTTCCTCCTGGACAGCTTTTTAATATTCAGCCACTTTATGTTGAAAAAACCTCAAATGGAATGTTAAGATACACTTCCGGAATTTTCAATAATACCACAAGGGCCAACGAAGCTAAAAATACAGTAGTTTCAATTGGAGTAAAAGATGCTTTTGTTTCTGCCTATTACAACGGGGCTAGAATATCTGTTGCAGAGGCAAGGAAAATTGAAGAATTAAATGGCAGTTCAGTTTTTATTCAATCAAATACAATGAATGTATTACCCGGTGTTTCAAACGATAATGCTGTTTTTGTTGGACCCATAGTTAATAAAACTGTTCAGGACGAAAGGCCATCAAAGATAACTAAAGCTAAGGATCAGGAAAGTTTAGTGGAACCTAAAGTGTACAATCAGGTTATAAACAATCAAGAAGAATTACCAAAGGAACAAAAGGAACAAATTTCCAACCCAATTAAAGAAAATAATCCAGTAAGTGATAGTAATGAAATAAAACCGAAAAACAATGCTTCATTACCTGAAAACAATGAATTCGAAAAACTACAATTGGATAAAAAAACTTTACCTGGCCTGGAATACAAGGTTCAGATAGGTGCATTTAAAGATGAAGTTCCACTTGAAATAGCTACGGTATTCTTTAAACTTTCATATCTGGGGATTAGCCATTATATAAATGATCAAGGTTTAACAGTTTACTCCATTGGAAATTATTTTGATTATTCTACGGCAAGCTCATTGAAAAGAAAAATTGCTCAGGACTACAATTTAAAAGATGCTTTTATTGTTCCATATTTGAATAAAGAAAAGATCAGTACAAACCAGGCTTTGGAATTGTTGAAAAAATAGTTAAATTTAAAGAAGTTAATTTTATGGTATCAGGTATTTTTAGTAGTAGCCAAATTTGTACAGAAGAACAAACCAGTATTGCCCAAAAAGTAACACTGAATAAAAATGTGGTATTGTACAATGATGATGTAAATACATTTGAATATGTTATAGAAGCTCTTATAGAGGTATGTAACCACAATAGCCTACAGGCTGAGCAGTGTACTTATCTTGTTCATTACAAGGGAAAATGTGCTGTAAAAACAGGAAAGATGATTGATTTAAGGCCAGTACAAATTGCATTGCTTGACAGAGGACTTACAGCATCAATTGAATAGCTAATTTATTAAAATCTATACGGATTATTAGATGAAAAAAAAAGCAATTGTTGCTACACTTTTTGTGTTTATTTTAATTGCTTGTTCAAAGGTGCCTATCTCCAACAGAAGACAGGTAAACATGCTTCCAGAGAGTACCTTGATGAGTATGAGTTTGACAAGCTACCGTGACTTTTTAAAACAAAAGGTAATTGTGCCTAAGTCAGATCCACAAGCACAAATGATAGAAAGAGTTGGAACCAATATTGCAAAATCTGTAACTACCTTTTTAAAAAGAAAAAAGAACACCAAACGGATAAAAAATTTCAAATGGGAATTTAATCTTGTAAATGATCCAACTGTAAATGCCTGGTGCATGCCAGGGGGAAAAGTTGTTTTTTATACAGGAATTTTGCCAATTACAAATGATGAAGCTGGTATTGCAGTTGTAATGGGACATGAAATTGCCCATGCTGTTGCACGCCATGGAAATGAACGCATGAGCCAGCAACTTTTGGTAGCAGCTGGTGGCATTAGCCTCGCAATTGCCCTTAACGAAAAACCAAAGGAAGCACGTGATATATTTTTATCCTCTTATGGTATAGGTACAACCCTTGGTGTTTTAAAATACTCACGTACACATGAATCTGAAGCCGATAAAATGGGATTGGTTTTTATGGCTATGGCAGGTTATAATCCTGAAGTTGCTGTTGGCTTTTGGGAGAGAATGGCAAACCAGGCTAAGGGAGCAAAACCACCTGAATTTATTTCAACTCACCCCAGTGATGAAAGAAGAATTAAAGACATAAAAGAGTTTTTACCCCAGGCGAAAAAATATTATAAGGTTTCCTGAACAATGCTAAGACAAATTGTATTGGACCTCCATTTTAATATTGGTTAAAATCCCTCCTAAGAAAAAAAATTAATTTCCGGATTGAAAAAATTAAAATTCATCCCTTAAATATTTATTACCATCGGTATTCTCCTATCTTTGTGCTTTTAAAAAGATATGACACTTACATTTATTGTTATACTCATTATAGCAGGTTTAATTCTTGTAATGCTCGAAATTTTAGTACTTCCGGGTATTGCCGTTGTTGGTATTTTAGGTGCAGCAATGATACTATTTGCAATTGTAAGTGCATATTCCATTAGTCCAACTCACGGGCATATTGCACTTGCTTCAAGCTTTTTAGTTTCTCTTATTCTAATTTATATAGCCATTAAAAATAAAACCTGGAAAAAATTAAGTTTAAATAAAGAAATAAGTGGAAGGGTGAACATTCGTGAAAACCTGGTGAAAGAGGGAGATTTCGGAATTACTGTTTCCAGGCTTAATCCTATGGGTACGGCTGTGATCAACGATAGTCTTTATGAAGTTGAATCAAAAGAAGGCTACATTGACGAAAACAAGGAAATCATAATAGTAAAAACAACTTCAAATAAAATCCTGGTTAAATTAAAACAGTTAAATTAATAATTAAATAAAATCAAAATTATGAATGAAGGAATTGGTATAATTATTTTAATAGCTTTTGCGGCTTTAATAGGTCTTTGGATGTTATTTTATTTCATCCCTGTTGGTTTGTGGTTCCAGGCAACATTGTCAGGAGTAAAAACATCTTTGCTACAGTTAATATTTATGAGATGGAGAAAAGTTCCACCTTCAGTTATAGTAAATGCAATGATTAACTCACGCAAGGCAGGATTAATATTAAACAGTGATGAACTTGAAGCGCATTATCTTGCCGGTGGAAGGGTGCAAGCAGTTGTTAATGCACTTATATCTGCTGATAAAGCAAATATTCCACTTGATTTTAAATCAGCCACGGCAATTGATCTTGCAGGAAGAGATGTTTTGGAAGCAGTTCAAATGTCTGTAAATCCTAAAGTAATTACTACACCTCCTGTTGCTGCAGTTGCAAAAGATGGTATCCAGCTTATAGCTAAAGCAAGAGTAACACTTAGGGCGAATATCCGTCAATTGGTTGGAGGAGCGGGAGAAGAGACTATTTTGGCAAGAGTAGGTGAAGGTATTGTTTCATCAATTGGTTCTGCAGTTTCACATAAACAGGTTCTTGAAAATCCTGATTCAATTTCCAAAGTAGTACTTGCAAAAGGACTTGATGCGGGAACTGCTTTTGAAATTCTTTCCATTGACATTGCGGATATTGATGTTGGAAAAAACATTGGAGCTGAACTTCAAATGGACCAGGCAAATGCAGATAAAAATATTGCCCAGGCAAGAGCAGAGGAAAGAAGAGCAATGGCTGTTGCTGTTGAACAAGAAATGAAAGCAAAAGCACAGGAAGCAAGAGCCAAGGTTATTGAGGCTGAAGCGCAAATCCCAATGGCAATTGCAGAAGCTTTCAGAAGTGGTAATCTGGGAATTATGGACTATTACAAAATGCAAAATATTCAAGCAGATACCGAAATGAGGGATTCTATTGCCAAACCAAGAAATGGTCCTAAAAAAGAGTAATTGTTTTTGAAATTAATTTCAATTGTTACTGGAATGTTAAAGAGGCTGACTGTAAAAAGTCAGTCTCTTTTTTTTATTAACCTGAATTCGATTTAAAAAACCCTGCAAGAGTAGCTGAAAGCTACCCAAATTTTCAGTCGTAGTTGAAAACTACGACCAGCAGTGGCTGACTAAAAAATTAACTCTTTTTTTTATTAACCTGAATTCGATTTAAAAAACCCTGCAAGAGTAGCTGAAAGCTACCCAAATTTTCGGTCGTAGTTGAAAGCTACGACTTAGCGGAGAAAAAAATAAATTTTGATTTTCTGCCAGCGGCTAGGTTAGTACTAGCGCTGGGCGTAGTTTCCAACCATAACTGTTCGAAATACTTTCATAAAATAAAAGTAAAGCCTTATCGAAAGTGGCTGTCAGAGTCTTTTAGATAGTTTTTAACTTTTGGATGTTAAATGTTTCGAACAGTTATGGTTTTCAACTACGTCCAATTTACCGGGTAGCTTTCAACTACTCTTGCAGCCTTTAATTTAATAATCGAATCAGGTTAGTATTAAAATTCAAATAACCTGAGAAGAAAAAAGTACGAATAAAGCTCTATTACCTCTGAATGAAGAAAATCTTACTGTTTTTAGAGGCAAATACACCCAGGCCATTTTGTACATTTGTATAAACAGGAGCGGGTTCGGCAAAGGGGTTCCCAGAGGTTTGCATATGTTTGGAAAGCGTTGTTTTATATTGAAAATACTCTTTACTAACAGATGAAAAATTAAGAAAAAGTTCATATTCTCCTTCCTCTTCCATATAACCTAACTCCGATGATCCAAACAAGATTTCAAATCTATATTCCTTTCCGCTAAAGTGATCATCGCCAAAAAGGATTTCTGTTGAACCATAACTATCTGATTCAATAGCCGGATCGTTGGTATGAATATAAACAGGGCTTACTCCCATATAGAGCAAAGTATCCATAAAAAAAACATTTGTAGCATAATAGTTTTTAATTCCTATCGGATCATGAATGCTAAAGGATATACTTGAAAGAATTCCAAAATTTGGATCGGTATAAGCAGATTTAGTATAAACAATATTGCTCACCTGAACGGATTGTGGAATCAGAATGCTTGCCTCTATTGGATCGTAAGGCACAGCATTAACAATAATTTTATAGTTGTTTCCAGAAATTGGTTTTTTATCATTTGAAATATATGTTCCCTCTCCTATAAATTCGAGCTTTTCAAGAAAAACATCATTTTCATAAACTTCAACCGAGGCAACATCTACATTTTTTATACTTGCCCTGTCTAGCACCCCAAGACTATTGCTAATATGGGCAATAAAAGTTTCGGAAGGATCAATTATAGAATTTACCACAAGTGTTGGTTTGTGTTCAGGAATATCCACAGTAACAATCATCTGGCAAGAACTGCTAAGAGAAACTACAATAAGGGTGATTAATGATTTTTTCAGCATAGCATATTAAAATTTAAAGTTGTAACTAATAGATGGCAATATGGGGAACAGGCTATATTGCTTTATTACCCGATTGCCCCCTTCATCATTACTAAAGGCGTAGAAATAGGGGTTCTTTCGGTTGTAGGCATTGTATACACTCACATTAATTGTTCTTTCTCCCCATTTTTTCACTTTTCTAAAATTCACACCCAGGTCCATACGGTGGTATGCTCTCATTCTAAATCCATTTCGGGATTCATAATGTTCAATTTCACTGCTATAATAATACGATGAATATTCAGGCATTGCTATATACCTGGCAATTGGTAATGTAATGGCATTTCCTGTCCCATAAACCCAAGTACCGGAAACATCGATATTATCCGTTATTTTATAATTTAACACAAAAGAAATATCGTGTCTCCTGTCGTATTTGTAAGGAAATTTTTCACCAAAGTTAATTTCAGGAAATTGCCTTTCTGTCCAGGATAAAGTATATCCAATCCATCCTGTAGTACGTCCTGTTTTTTTCTGAACAAAGAATTCAGTTCCGTAAGACCAGCCTTTTCCTGCTTCAACTTGTGATTCCCAATTTTGTGATTGATTGAAAAAATTTGCACCTCCTTTATAATCAATAATATTTTCCATTATCTTGTAATAGCCTTCAATACTCACTTCATAATCATTGTCCTTATGCCTTAATGTTCGTGCAAATCCAGCCGCAACTTGATCAGACACCTGGGGTTTAATTTTATCCGTTGAAGGAACCCATAAATCCGTAGGTAAACCAATTCCTGCATTTGCAAGCAAGTGGATAAACTGCATCATTTTAGCATAAGATGCCTTAAATGCAAGGTTTTCAGTAATAAAATACCTGCCCGAGAACCTCGGCTGGAAGGATTGGTAATAATTGTTTTTTACCGAAAACCCTGAATAATGCATACCAAAATTAGCTTTTAAACGGGCTGATATTCTATAATCATCCTCAATGTAGGCAGAAAGTTCATTTGCATATATTTTAGAAGTACCCAAAGTAGTATCAACTCCCGTAGACCCTGTACTTGCTGATTTATATTGAATGGCACCTGTATTAAAAGCATGATTAATATTACCAACACCAAACTTTATGTAATGGTTTGTGGATGGAATATAATCAAAATCAATTTTGCCGCTTATGTCTTCAATTCCGGTTAAAAATTTCAATGCGAAATCATTTGTATAGGTTTTATTAGGAGTAATTTCAGTGCTTTTGCTTAAAATTTCAGTATAAAAATTAAACCTGCTATAAATTAAGGAGGTGTTGCTGAATAATTTTGGTGTAATAATATGGTTCCAGCGAAGTGTGGAAGTAGAATTACCCCATCCAATTTTAAATTCATCGCTATAAATATTTTTATTTCCATCATAAGTATATTCACCTTTGTTTTTAGCATAAAACCTGTCATCACCGCTGTAAAAACTAAGGAATACATGGTCTTTTTCGGAAATTTTGTGGTTTATTTTGGCATTCAGATCATAAAAGTAATACCCTCCTGTGCCATTACCATCGGAGGCCTGATTAATAATTGGTCTTGCAAGTATATCAATATATGTTCTTCTTGCTGAAATTATAAAGGAAGTCTTGTCCTTAATTATTGGTCCTTCTAAGGTTAGCCGTGATGCAATAATGCCAACGGAACCTTCTCCTGAAAATTTTTGAGTGTTTCCTTCTTTAAGATTTATTTCAATAACCGAAGATAATCTACCTCCATATCTTGCAGGGAATCCACCTTTTGTCAATTGTACGTTTTTTATAGCATCTGCATTAAAAACAGAGAAAAAACCAAACAAATGTGAGGCATTGTATACAGGAGCCCCATCAAGTAGTATAAGGTTTTGATCTGGTCCTCCTCCCCTAACATATAGGCCACTAGCCCCTTCTCCTCCGGATTGAACACCCGGAAGAAGTTGTAAACTTTTTAGGACATCAACCTCTCCTAAAAATGCAGGAATAGACTTTATTTGTGAGATAGGTATTTCTATTACACTCATTTGAGATTTTTCCTCAATTTTTACTTCCCGCACCTCAACTATTTCAAATGTTTTTAATTCAATAGAAGGTGATAGTTTGAAATTTAATTGCACGTCTTTGGAAGACTGCATTGTAATTGCCTGGCTTTTATATCCTATATACCTTATGAGTATGGTTACAGAATCAGCTGATTGAACAGTAAAACTAAAAAAACCATAAAGATTTGTTGTAGTACCTGTTTTTAAATTAGGTTCATAAATGCTCGCCCCAATCAATTTTTCGCCAGTAGCTTCATCCGAAATATATCCACTAATGGTATATTTTTGAGCTTGGACCGAAAAAGAAAAAATAAGAGAAACTGCAATAAATACAAGGGAAACTTTATTTAGCATAGAATAACAAATAAATATATGTCAAATATAGTTATTTAATAGAAATGCTATATCTTTGCCAACTAATTTTAGTTGGGAAAGTTAAAATTCCCTGGTTAAGAAAAAAAATGCATTTGTAGCTCAATTGGATAGAGCACCTGACTACGGATCAGGAGGTTTGGGGTTCGAATCCCTACAAGTGCACTCTAAGGGAAAGCTCAGCAGCTTTCCCTTTTTTGTTGCACTTAAGTTGCTTGTTATCCAGGCAATCTGTTACTACTGAAGATGAATATATTGGTAAAGTTGTAGAAATTCCAGATGGTAATTTTTATATGGCTGGAGGTACTGGAAAATATGGTAATGGAAAATATAGTTACGATATAAAACATGATGGCAACCCTTATAATTTTTGGTCAATAATATCAATGGCATTTTCATTCCTGTTCCCCTAAATAGTATTGTATTTCCAGATTTTAATATATATGTTTGCCCGAACAATAAAAATCAAAAATATATGAATATTGCTATTATTGGAGCCGGAGTTTCTGGTTTAACAACTGCCTATTATTTAAGGCAAAATCCATTGTTAAAGGATGCTACAATTACCATTTATGAAAAAGCAGGCCAGGTTGGAGGTAATGCTGATACTTTCCAGGTTGAATTACCTGATGGTTCTGGTGGCAGTATACAAAGGTGGGTTGATATGGGAGTGAATGATTTTAATCTTGGAACTTATAAAGTTTTAACCCAGCTATGGCAGGAGTTTGGCATTATGAATAATAACATTCCCTGCCCAGGAAGTCCTTATTGCAGTCCATTAATTGATACAGAATCTTTTTCTTTGCCCGATAACAATTACACCTATCGATACTCTGTTGGTGCAGATGGTTGTGTAACTGTTCCTTATGGAAGCTCAGCGAATCAGTCAATTTTACAACAAGATATTGACAACTTTAAACAAGCCCTGGCAGATTGGTATAATAATAATTCTCAGGAAGGTGTAAACCCAATTACTGTAGGGGATTGGCTACTTACCCAAAAATTTTCGGAAGAATTTATTTTTTGTAATCTATATCCCCGCATCAACGGAATGTATTTTACATTGGAATCAAACCTTTCCCAATCCTCCACTCCTCCCCCATCAACTATGCCTTTATGGATGGTAGCTCATTATTATATTTTGCAAGAAGCATATGGCCAGGTAATCCAGCCATCCTTAGCTTGTTCAAGACAATACTTTGTGGATGGAAGTTCCCAATGGTTAAAGTTTCTGGCTAATAAGTTAACAACTGAATTGAATGTTACAATTAATTTTAATTGCCCTGAACTTACTGTTTCAAGAGTTGAATATTCAGAGAAAATAACTAAAATGGTGTTATCTAACAATGGCACAGGGCTTGGAATTTATGATAAAGTGATTTTTGCCACACATGCTGATGATACTTTCAATATGATTGACAACAGTTTTAAATCAGATGAAATGGTAGAAGCCTTGCAATCTTTTGAATTTTCATCCAGCAATATTATTGTCCACCAGGATCATTCCTTTTTAGCTCCTCAGGCCGATTGTAACAATACATACAATATTCATATTTACGATTATCAACCCACTACTGCTGAATATCCTTATACTATTTCCTATATAGCAAATTACCATCAGAACGATGTTGCCAAAGGAATTAATGACCCTCTATTTTTTATTACCCTTAATCCATATTGGGAACTTGATGCAAGTAAAATTCTTAAACAACCCGATGGATCTTTAGCTCAAACAACCCTCAGACATTGTAAATTAAATACAGCGGCAATGAACGCACAAGTTTTAATTGATGAAATACAATTAGAAGCCCAAACTGAAAGAAGTTATTATTTTGCAGGCAGTTTTGCCAGGGGTGCAGGATTGCATATGGAATGCATTATTCATGCCCAGGAATTAGCAAAAAAGATTGCAAATCCTTCTTATATTTCAAATCAAACGTATAAATTTAAGGGCGGGCAAAGGCATTTTGCACCTAAATATGTATTAGACGCACTTACCCGAATTAAAAAAGAGGAGATGATTTAATTTTTTTTAAAGTTAGAAAATATCCAATTTCTCATTACATCAAAAAGAAAGCCCACTAATGTAATGGGCTTTCTTTTTTTATCTTTATATAAGTTCTTAATTCACTATCGGAAGATAAACCCCACTCATTTTTTGAATATAGCCAGAGTATTTAATTTCTCAAGGAAATAGTTTCCATACAATTTAAAAAAGCATAAGGAAAAGTATTGTCTGGATCACCCGAATAAAAAGGTACAATTCCAAATTTATCCCATGGCTTATTCCTAAGTTAGAGGGCTATAATCCCACTTCGAATTCCAAACATAATTATTCCAACGCTGCACCTCTTACCCGTTTTTTTTAATATTGTTTGTTTGTGCCCTTCCACAGTTCTTGGGCTGATATTCAATTGCGTGGCCACTTCATGACTAGTAAACTCATGGGATAAAAGAGTAATGATTTCAACTTCTCTTTTTGAGAGTTTTACCTTGATTGTTTCATTTGGAGCTAATAATTCAAGCATAGTATTGAGTTTAATTTATGTTAATTGGCCCATACTATACATTTTTTACAGTCAACTGGTTATCCCAAAAAATATAATAATTCAAAGGTTTACAGCTTGATCTATTATAAGTATATCAAGGCTTTACAATTTATGATTACAAATTAAACGCATTCAAATTTATATTGCATGGACTAATTCCTGCATTTTGGGACATTGACTTTTGAAGGCTATATTCAAAACAGAGAACAATTTTCTTAAATAAAAAGGTTATTGGGCTATTTAATTACAAAAAGAAGGAATAAGTCAAAAAAACAATACACCGTATCTTGTACTATTTACGGGCATTTAAGCAAAGCAATGTCCCAAAGACAAAGTTTTAGTCCATAAAAAAAAGATGGCAATACTCTTATTTTGTCAAACACTTTAAAACCATATAAACATGAAAACTAGAGCCCTAATTTATTTGCTTTCATCAGCAGTATTGTTTTTTACTTTATCCGGATGTAAAAAAAATGATGACCTGTTTTTAAAACAGGAAAAACAAAGTATAAATGGACATGCAGTAATCACCTGTTTTGAAGAAGAAGAAGTTAAAGATTACCTTCTTACAAATAATTATTCTGATATCCATTTGGCTTTCAATAATACTTGTGATACCGCAATTGCTACAACATCTTTCCACTATAACACAAAAGTTTTTCTATCTGATGAAGTAATAACAGGACATGAAGATTTTTTTGATCCGGAAATCGTTTTACTAGTAACAGAATATTTAATTAATCGGGAATACGATGTTGTAGAAGTTAATTTTCCCACATCCATTGATACTGCTATTGTAAAAACGCAAAAACCCTATACTACATCTGTTTTTTTAGTAGGTGGTGGTATTGTTGGATCTGAAGATTCTTCCCAATAATCTTAATTATGCAACTTCTTCCATTGAAGAACTAAAGTGAGGATACTTTAATTTAAGCAAATTTTCAAAAGGAATCAGTTCTGCGGTTAAAGGTTCCCAAATTAAATCATCATTTCCTTTATGTAAATGATGATTTAATTTGTGTTTTTCATGCTCGTAATTAAATCCATTTTTATTTAATAAAAGAAGGAACCTGAATATTTGCAAATCACGTTTCCTGAAATCCTTATGTTTAGAAATACGTAAAATTTGCCTTTGTAAATTTTCAATACTTACAATTGCATCATCCTGCTTATTTAAAATAAGGCTTGTAATGATATAAAGAATTCTACTCCAAAAGTCCCAACCAATAGAGTCTTTTGAAACTTCTTCTTTAAACAGTATAGATTTTCTTGCTAACAAATAATCACCTTCAGCAAGGGCCATGTAAACCTTATAAATTCGAAACCTTGCAAGCTCAAATTCATTAAAAAGCAAGATATTGGTGTCATTAATTAGCTCGTTGATAATTTCTCGAGCTACTTTGTAATTTTCTGAATAGAAATAACATAAAAATTCATGTTCTAAAGCCAAATAAAAGTTACGAGTACCTGGATTCAAATACAATTTAGCATAATTTAAACATTTTAATGCTTCAGGATAGTTGTAAAGATGCATTTCTGATAATGTTAAATTAACATAAACAATTCCTAGCCTTTCTTTCCTTTTTAAAGATTTGTTTTCATTGATTAAACTTAGAATCTTATATCCTGTTTTCTTCGCATTTTCGAATTCTGAAGTTAAATTATATAAAGTAAATTCATGATAAAACTTATAATATTCTATTAATGCAGATTTTGTATAAATAACCTCTTTTCTGAGTAACTCTATTTCATATTGCAAATTATCTATTTTAGATTTTATTGCAGTCTTCCCATCCAAATGTTTCAAATAGTGATTCATTTGATCGGCCTTATTTAATGCATTATAACAATGCATGTAAAACTGAATTTTTTTGTCAATTTCTATAAAAACCTTTTCTCCTCCCTTTAGCCCTAATGTGGTTTTTTTTAATAATAAATACTCCAATAGGATTGGGTAAAATTCGAATTGAATGGAAGTGTTAATTATTTCATCGAGCAGCGTTTCAAGAAGTTTTATTTTTTTACCCTTAAAACGAAGTATTTGAAAAGCCAAAGCCTTTTTAAGTACATTCTTTTTTGCATTATCTACTGCATCAATGTGGGAATTACTTTCTTCTGAATAGGTATTGGTAAGAAAATCAATAATTTTATTCCTGGTACGGTAAACCAATTTCCTGTATTTTTCCTCTACGGCAACTGCTTTGTATAGTTTTTTCAGAACCTGTATTTTTTCCGGTTCATTTTCACTTACAGAAAAAATATCAAATAAGTTTTCAGTAAGTGAAAATTCTTTTGCAGATGATTCCGATTTGCTAATAGTGGCCTTAAACTCTACTTTTTCTTTTTCGGAAAGCAACTGTATTAGCTCATACAATTCTGTATAATACATCTTGGATAAATTTTAATTGATTTGAAGTAAAGTTTAAAAAAGCAGATAAAACTATTACAAAACAATCCAATTGTTTATATCAACAAGTAAAATTACATGTTTCTTTTTAAAAAACAACAGTAATAATAGTGAAAAGTCAATGGTAATGAGAAAAAAAGCAGCTAAAAAACAAAATAAAAGATAAACAGGATGCGGCATTTTTAAGTAAAAATGAACATGGCTTTGCTTTTATAACACAAATGCACTTTCAGTTTAAAAAATCAAAATATATGATTATTCTATTGGTTTTAAATAATTTACTGCAGAAAACAATCCCGTATTCTTAATAATTTCAGCATTAAAAAACAGGTAATTTTACCTATTTTTTAATTGAATTTATTGTTCCAATTTTGTCTAGTTTAAATCAGTTAAAATAACTGTGGTTATTAAGATAACAAACTAAAGGATGATTTAATTTATACGATGAAATAGCCAAGCACAAACATTCTACAAAAAGGAATGAATATTTCATGGCTATCCCCATAAATCGGGATGACAGTTAAAAAACAAATTATATACTTATGAAAGGTAAAGAAATCTATAATAGTACAGTTTCAATAACTTTTAGTATTAATAAAACCCAAACAATAGTTGAAAATATTGACAAAACTCATGCTTTGCAAATTTTCATTCAAAAAGCATTGGAACAAACTGGAAATACAGGAAGGCCGATAGATGATTGGCTGGTAACGTATAATGATTTAAATATAGATGCTAATAAAAAGGTAGAGGAATATAAATTCCCGGAAAATGCAGTGGTTTTTTTACGATTGAAATGTGGGCCAAGCTGGCCTGAAAATCCTCAGTACAAGATATTTTCATTGCGTCAGAAACAGAAACTTAAGCATTAAATATATTTATAAATTCAAATTTAAAAATCACCTCACATTGTGTTTAAATCCACCAAAAAAATTCCTTTTATCACTAACATGCTTGAATTTTTCCACACAATGTTGATGTGGAAATTATGATTTTATTTATTAATCTCTCTAATAGTGAGGCAAATTCAAATAACAGCAAGATGCCAAAGTACGATTCAACCATTTTGTATGATTTATTGGTAGCAAAAATCAAGACAATTTTAGTAAACTCGAAACACAATGAAGTGAATACTTTTAATCCTCCGGGAATCCCTGTATTGACAAATTACAGTTTAATTTATCCTGCAATAGAGTTTATTGTTTCAAATTTGAAAATTATAATTGATATTGAAGTTAGCAATACTCTAAGTGAGGCAATGAAAGAAAAATGGATAAGGCATGCTTCAAATTGCGATAATTTTATATTAATTGTACCCAAAGAAATGGAGAAAGAAGTTCAAAATTTTTGTGTTCATAATATTCCTAATTCTGAAGTAAGAACCTATACTTTTGAAATAAAAGACAATGAAATTGAGAATTTATTTATCAATTTTTAAAAATGATAAGCGGTGTTTTTCTCGAAAATCATTTGATTTAATTCAAATTATAAGAACTATAATAGAGTCATTCAAGGGAATCTCACCTTTTGTTAGAGTACTGCCAAGTTCTAGATTTTGCAAGCAAGGCATTTTCAATTCTTGCCCAATATTCCATGCTTCTATATACTTCGTGATTTTTAAACACTCTTTTTTTCAATCCACGAGCAGCCTATAAATCTGATTTTTTCAACTTTTGCATTTTTGCATTTAATGATTTGTTTCATGCTACTAGTTTTCTTTTTTACTTAGGCCACAAAAAATCAATAAAAAGCTTTAATTAAAAATAAGGAATGTGAAAATGGTTTGTCCAAATGTAATATTATTCGTTTTTTTGATGTCTGTATGCACAATGGTGCAGGAATTAAATAATAGAAGTGGCTTTTTTAATAAAACTTACTTCTTAAAAACTTAATTATAATTATTTCTCCTTTAGTCAGTTTATCCCATATCTTGTCACACCATTTCAAGCAGATAGTCATAAAAACCAATGTTAAAAAGCCTTCTTACTTATTCTGAAAATTTTGTTAAATCCTTTGCATCAGCAAATACACGGAATTTACTCCTAAATGAGATTGGCAGATATTATCAAAATTCGCTTAGCGATAAAACAGTTTCAAGTCAGGAAAAAGAAGAAGCTGTTGTAAAGGCTGTAAATTGGCTCTTAGAATCCCAGGAAAACATGAAAGATGCAGGATTTGGTTCTTATCATCTGGTAAAAGAATATTCTTCCTCTTATCCGGAAACCTCCGGCTACATTATTCCTTCCTTAATGGAGTATGCATTACTTCAAAAGAATGAACAAATAATTAAAAAAGTACTTCTTACAGCAGATTGGTTAATTTCCATTCAAAAGAAAAGTGGCGGATGGCAAGGTATGCGAATTGAGGATAACCGTCCTGAAACAGTTTTTAATACAGCTCAGGTAATTCGTGGGCTCATTACAGCTTATGAGTATACAAAAAAAGATGCGTATTTATCCTCAATTGTAAAATCATGTGATTGGCTTTGCAGTGTTCAATCTGAAAAGGGCTACTGGGAAAAATTTGCTTTTATGAATGTTCCAAGGGTTTACGACAGCTATGTTGATTTTCCTTTATTAATGGCAAGTAAGATTTGCGCAAACGAAAAATACAAACAGTGCGCCATTAATAACCTGTATTGGATCATTGAAAAAATGCAACTGCCGAACGGTTGGTTTTTAAATTGCGATAATACGATCAAACACAATGACAAGCCCATTCTACACACCATTTCCTATACAATTGATGGCTTACTTGATTCAGGTTTATTCCTAAGAGATGAAAATTTAATAAAAGCAGCAAGGATTCCCGCGGATGAGTTATTGGCCATATTTGAAAAAAAAGGGTATTTAAACGGACGGTTTAACAAAAACTGGGATGGCTCGGAATACATGATTTGCACAGGATCGGCTCAAATATCCATCGTTTGGTTAAAATTGTTTAAAGCCTTTAAAGATGAAAGATATCTAAAGGCTGCTCAAAAAATGAATAATTTATTGGTTGGCATTCAAAACCGGCAAGTAAAGGAATCATCCGCCACTTATGGAGCAATTCCCGGATCTTTTCCTTTATGGGGGAAATATGAACCATTTGCATTTCCAAATTGGGCAACAAAATATTTTATTGACGCCTTAATGCTTGAAGCAGATGTACAGGCAAAAGAAATTCTTCTGAAATAAATTCAATTTACAGCAACATTTTTAGTGGAATCTCAATTAAATAATCAATTATTATTCAGCGGTTTTTAAGAGAATAAAAGCACTTTAGTCTTTAAATAAAAAGGCAACAAAATATTTCAATGCAACGTTGATGCCTGATAGAGAAAATCAAACAGCATATTTTGAACAGGGATATGGCTTCAATGCTGTAAATATAATTATATTCGTGTTTTAATTCAAGGAACAAAGGAGTGGAAAATCTTCAAAATAACCAGATATTAATAAACGGGTTTCTGAATTCTGTTAATCAGCGCCCTGGATCCATTGCCCTGGATGTAAATAACTGTTTGTACACCTATGCAGAAATGCATGAAGCATCAGTTAATATTGCCAATGCAATTGTAAAACATCAACATAGTGCTAATAATTATACGGCCATATTGGCCTCCAATAGCTTAAGTGCCTATACCGGTATCCTTGGTGCATTACTTATTGGAAAGACATACGTTCCATTAAACAAAAAAAATCCAGTGTTAAGAACTTGGGATATGCTCAATCGATCTGGTGCAAACACATTGGTAGTTGGTAAAGAATGCCTGGAATATTTTATTGAATTATTACCGCTTCTAAAATCCGCCCTAACTGTGGTGCTTCCCGATACTGCAAACACCGATGATTTACAATTAAAATACCCACAGCACAAGTTTTGTTTTTCCAATGAACAAGACTTACAAAAAGAAGAATATAGTGAGTTAACACAGAATACCAATCCCATTGCTTATCTTTTATTCACCTCTGGAAGCACAGGAATACCAAAAGGAGTGCAGGTTACAAATGAGAATGTATGCGCTTATCTGAATTATATTTCCGATCGTTTTGATTTTAGTGCAACTGACAAATTTTCTCAAACATTTCCGCTTGCTTTTGATTTGAGTGTTCATGATATGTTTCTTTGCTGGAAAGTTGGCGCATGCCTGTGCGTTCCAAGTGAGGATGCCTCCCCTGCTCTATTATCCTCCTTTATTAAGGAAAAAAATATTACTGTATGGTTTTCAGTTCCATCCCTTGCATTGCTATTAATGAAAATGCGGTTGCTTAAAAACAATGTTTTTCCAAGCTTGCGCTTTAGCCTTTTTTGTGGTGAAGCCTTAACCGAAAAAGTTACTTTTCAATGGCAACAGGCAGCTTTAAATTCAAGAATTCTAAATCTCTATGGCCCTACTGAAGCAACTATTGCAATAGCCTGTTATGAGTGGAAAAAATCACAGGAATTGAATTTTTGCATCAATGGAATTGTGCCAATTGGTAAAGTATTTAACACACAAAATTTCTGCATTGTAGATGAAAATAAAAAACAGGTAAATTTTGGTGAAAATGGAGAACTTTTATTAAGTGGAACACAAATTAGCCCTGGATATTTAGACGACCAGGAGAACATTAAAAAACAATACATGAAATTACCCGGATTTGGAGATAACGTTTGGTATAAAACCGGGGATTTGGTAAGGGAAGATGAACAAAACAATTTGCATTTTTCAGGAAGAATAGACAGCCAGGTTAAAATCAGGGGATTTAGAGTGGAGTTATTGGAGATAGATAATGCAATAAGAAAAATAGTAAACAATGATTGGGTGGCAACAGTGGTTGAGGAGCATAATGATACATTATATTCGTTTATTTGCAAAAATCCATCTGAAACAGAAATAAGTGAAAGTGAAATTCTGGCATATTGCCGTACTGTTTTACCCTGGTATATGATTCCTGGCAAATTAGTATTTATTGAAAAAATG
This sequence comes from Bacteroidota bacterium, assembly GCA_013696965.1. Lineage (NCBI taxonomy): Bacteria > Pseudomonadati > Bacteroidota > Bacteroidota bacterium. Next base: position 42,708 of record JACCXN010000021.1, read on the forward strand.
CCGTTGAATAACAATGGAAAAATTGACAGAAATAAGCTTAAAGATTTGATCAAATGCTAGATCATTGCTTTAATTTTAACAGAATATAAATAGTTCCTTTGTAATGAATATCCAAAGGAAACATAATACAGAGCGCAAATTTGTTCAGAACATAATGCAATCATGAATAAAATGGAAAAAGAAATAACAACATTTATTTTAGAACAATTGGATAAGAGATTAATACGCATAGGCATGCAGAGAAAGGAAATAACTCCAAATTTCGATCTTGTAAAATCCGGCTTGTTAGATTCCATGTCTTTTGTTGATTTGGTGGTGGAAATTGAAAAAAAATTCAATACAGAAATTGATTTCGAATTAGCCTTCCAAAATGCTGATTTTACAACAATATCAGGCCTTATTCAAACTATTGAAAAGCAATTAAAATGAGCATTAAAATAATAGATGATTCAAATGATCCATTGTTAATCCAGGTTAAACACTTGTTTCAGCAAATGTACGACCAACTAAACGATCAGATGCCTGAAAAGCAATTGAAAATTCCTTTGGTTGATAATGGCGCTGAATTGTGGTTAGAGGGAGTAAAAAAAATGCTTGGGCGACTGGGAAGAATTGTTGTAGCTATTAAAGATGATAAAGTAATTGCTTTTGCAAATGGGGTAATTTATTTTACTCCTGATTATTTAGGTGATTTAAAAGTAGGTTCAATTGCCAATGTTTTTGTTCTTCCACAAGCCAGGGAGCTAGGCTTAGGGCTGCGTTTAGTAACAGAATTAGAACAATGGTTTAAAAGCAAAAACGTACATTCAGTTAATCTTCAGGTTATTTTCGAAAATAACCAAGCATCTGATTTTTGGAAACACTGTAAATACCTGGAGGAAATTATTCAGTTTAGAAAAATATTTGCTTAGTGGAAATAAATAATATACCTTCTTCAAGCATTGCAGATATTCTGGATATTCATCCTGGAGATGTGGTAATGGTTTCTGCCGATGTTTCAAAACTTGCATTTTATGCTAAGAAAAAGGAAGGTGTTTTTGATCCCCAAAAATTCATTGAAAGTTTATCCAAAAAAATTAATCCCGGAGGAACTTTAGTTATTCCTACATATACACACCTTCTTGAATCAGGTGATAAATTTGATTTAAATTCTACCAGGCCTCTTACAGGAACACTGGCAATTGAAGCACTTAAAAACCCTGATTTTAAGCGGACGGCTCACCCCTTACATTCCTTTGCAGTTTCAGGAAAATACAGGGAAGAAATGTGTAACCTGACAAATAAAAGTTCGTTTGGCCCAGATTCTCCTTTCTCATTTTTACATCAAAAAAATGCGAAGCTGTTATTGGTTGACCTGGATTTACACAATTCATTAACCTTTACCCATTATGTGGAGGAAAATGAAAAAGTAAGATACAGGTATATGAAGAAAATGCATTTTCTATACACTGATATTTCTGGCATTACCGCAAAAAGGAATTACTTATTGTATAAAAAATTTCCCTGGATTACCATGGACTTTAATCCCTTGGAAAAAGTAATCAATCCGGCAGTTATTCAACAACAAATTATAAATGGAATTAATTTCAGAATACTTCAGCTTACAGAGGTATATGAAATAATTAAAGCAGATATTCATAAAAACCATGCAAAGCGTATTGCAAAATACAACTGGTCAATTTTTTTAAAGTTTATTGTAAAAAGCATTTTAAAGAAATTGAATTTATATTCCTCCTCCTCAGATAAAATTCGCAATGCTGATATATTGTAAACAAACAACCCCTCGCATTGAGTATATTTTCAGGTTTTTATTAACTGAAATGTCAGGAATCAGCCTTGATTTCACAAGTGATTTTGACTATTTTAATGCCTGCGATGGAGCAAAAATAAATTATTCTTCCCAGGCTTCAAAAACTGCTTACTCCATACATCCAGTAGGATTATTATTTGAATCAACAATTGAAAAACAACAAATTCAGGTATTTGAACACAATGGAGTAAAAGCTTTTTTCGAAACAGATAAAAGCGCTGAAATTCCTTTTGATTTATTTGCCGCTTCTTTTTATTTGATTTCCAGGTATGAAGAATATCTTCCTTTTAGAGCAGATAACCATCAAAGGTTTCCAGCCACTGAAAGCCTTGCTTTTAAAAACAATTTTTTAACTCAGCCTGTGGTAAATATCTGGCTTGAAAATTTAAAAAAAGTTTTATTAAGGCATTTTCCTGATTTGCAAATTCGTACCTCTGCTTATCAATTTATCTCCAGTATTGATGTGGACAATGGATATGCCTACATGGGAAAAAGTTGGTGGAAAACCTTTGGTGCATTTTCAAAACATTTTTTAAAATTCGATTTCAAAAAAATCAGGGAAAGAACTTTGGTTTTATGTGGATTTAAAAAGGATCCCTTTGATGAATATAATTTTCAACACGCCCTGCAGTTAAAATATAAATTTTCTTCCCTATACTTTTTGCTTTGCGGTAAATCCTCAAAAAATGACCATAACATTTTGCCTCAGGGAAAAGCCTTCAATAAACTTGTAAACAAGCTTGCCGGTTTTGCCGAAATTGGAATTCATCCTTCCTATACATCCAATAAATATCCTGAAAGGGTAAAAAATGAAAAGCAAGTATTGGAGAAAATTTCCAACAAAAAAATTACCAGGAGCAGACAGCACTTCTTAAAATTGAAATTGCCTAATACTTATTCTGTTCTAATTAATTCAGGCATTCAGGAAGACTACACAATGGGCTATGCCTCGCACCCCGGATTCAGGGCAGGCATTTGTACTGCTTTTAATTTTTATAATTTGGAACGGGAGCAAAGAACAGAATTGAAGGTTTTTCCCTTTGCAATTATGGATGTTACTTTTTCAGATTACATGAATTTAAATGCTTCTGAAGCCATTAACTTAATTATTCCAATTGTTGAAGAAATAAAAAAAGTAAATGGTCTTTTTATAAGCGTCTGGCACGACAGAAATTTTGAAAACAAAAACAAAATAAAAGGTTGGAATGAGGTTTATGAGGAAATGGTAACTGTTGCAAGAAGCAACCAATGTTGTCATTCCGAATGAATCGAAGCGCAATGGAGGAATCTCTTTCTGATTGCAGTGTTTGTTTCATGTACTATTTGCAAGAGATTCCTATGGTCTGAATGACAGTTTCTTTTTTTTAGAAAAAAAAAAGAAATTTTCCTCTAACATCATCTCATTAAATGCAGGGAACCTTGTTTAAAGGCTTCTCCATTTTCCAGAACTCCGGTTATGGTATAATAATAAACCCCCTGGCTGCATTCCTGGCCTGTAACTGTGTGGCCATCCCAGTGCATATCGTTTCCTTTTTCCCAAGCGTGAATTTGTATGCCCCAGCGGTTGACAATACTTACCTGGAATGTTTTTGCCCCTTTTACAACCAGAGTGAATGTATCGTTTTTGCCGTCACCATTGGGGGTGAATACATTGGGGGCAAGCACCAGTAAAGTGGAGGCTATGTTTATGGTATGCATTACTGTATC
>JACCXN010000022.1 GCA_013696965.1 Bacteroidota bacterium
GCCGGTGATAAAGAGTATAAAGCCCCATCAAACAAAGAAGAAGAGGCTCTTACAGAAGTCTGGAAAGAAGTTTTGGGTGCAAAACAATTGAGTGTGGATTCTAATTTTTTCTCTTTGGGAGGAGATTCAATAAAAGCAATTCAGGTTGCATCTAAGCTAAAGAAGTTTGGATATAAACTGGATGTGAAAGATCTTTTTCAGCAATTAACCATTGAAAATATAGCGCCCCTGTTAAAGCAGGATCAATTGAAAGCTGAGCAGGGACCGGTTGAAGGAGAGGTTTTCTTAACACCGATTCAGCATTCGTTTTTCCAGGAGCAGCTTGCTGAGCCGCAGTATTATACCCAGGGTGCAGTGCTTTTTTTAAAGAACAGGTTCAATCATCAGTTGCTTGAAAATACCCTTGCAAAACTCACGGAGCAGCATGATGTTTTAAGGATGAGATTTGAAAAAGAAGGGGAGAAGGTAAAACAGATAAATACCGGCTTGCAAGGCAAACATTTTACTTTAGATATTGCAGAGATCGACTCTTTAGATACAAAACAGCAAATAAAGCAAAGCGCGGAGGAAGTACAGCGAAATTTAGACCTGGAAAAAGGCCCGCTTTTAAAAGCAATTCTTTTTAAAGCTCCGGAAGGCGATCATTTGCTGCTGGTTATCCATCATCTTGTTATAGATGGTGTTTCCTGGAGAATATTGATGGAGGATTTTATGATGTTCTACCAATCTGCAATGCAAAATCAATCTGTAGCATTGCTTCCAAAAACTACTTCTTACAAAGAGTGGGCAGATCAGCTTTTAAATTATGCCAATAGTGATGATTTATTAAAAGAAATTGATTTTTGGAAAAAGCTTGAAACAAACGGAGTATTTAAACTTCCAAAAGATAATACCTCGGCAGAAAATCTGTATAAACATAGTAAAGACATAAGTCTTAAATTATCAAAAGAAGAGACGGCAGATTTACTAAAAAACACCAACCACGCATATAACACTGAGGTAAATGATCTTTTATTAACCGCTCTTGGGCTTGCAGTTAAAGAATGGTCAGGAACAGGAAAGGTTTTAATTAACCTCGAAGGGCACGGAAGAGAAGATTTATTTAATAATTTAGATATCACAAGAACTGTAGGATGGTTTACTTCTCTTTATCCTGTTTTGCTTGAAGCTTCTTCAGAGGATCTTTCTCTTTGTATTAAAACTACCAAGGAAATGTTACGGAAGATTCCAAACAAAGGCATTGGTTATGGCATTTTAAAACATATTACATCTGCTGATTTAAAACAAGGACTACAGCTAAATCAAAAGCCTGAAATTAGTTTTAATTACTTGGGGCAGTTTGACGATCAGGAGAAATCAGATTTTGAAATAACACCTCTAACGCTTTCAGAAACTGTTAGTCCTGAAAACAAAAGAAGCTGTTCTATAGATATAAATGGAATGGTGATAGGCGGAGAACTGACTATGGAATTTTCCTACAGCTCGGAAGAATACAGGGAACAAACTATCAGCAGCCTGGTAAATGCCTACAAAATTCACTTACAGAACATAATCAATCATTGTATTAATAAAGAAGAAACTGAGATCACCCCAAGCGATTTAAGTTATTCCGATATAGCCCTTGACGATTTAGAAAATATTTTTGGATAAATGATCAGCAAGCAAAATCTCAAAGACCTTTACCCGCTTTCTCTTATGCAGGAGGGAATGTTGTTTCACGCATTGCTTGAAACTCAATCTACTGCCTATTTTGAGCAAACTTCTTATTTAATAAAAGGTAATCTTGATATTGAAATTTTCAAATACAGTCTTAACGAATTATTCAAAAGGCACGATGTGCTTAGAACTGTAATAGTTCATAAAAAAGTAGCACGTCCGCTGCAGGTAGTTTTAAAGGAATTAGAAGCTGCATTTTATTTTGAAGATTTAAGGCAACAATCTCCTGAAGAACAAAAAAAGGCAATTAGTGAATTTTGTGAAAAAGATGTTGTAAAAGGTTTTAATTTATCTGAAGATGTACTGATGCGCCTTGCTGTTTTGCAAACAGCTGATGATGCCTGGCGCGTTGTATGGAGCCATCACCATATTTTAATGGATGGATGGTGTGTGGGAATTCTACTTCAGGAATTTATGGAGCTTTACCGTGCTAAAAAAGCCGGAAGAGCAGCCCGGCTTTCCAAACCTATACCATACAGTACCTATATAAAATGGCTTGAAAAGCAGGATAAGAAATCTGCTTCAGAATATTGGAAAGAATATGTTGCAGGATACGAAGGACAAACTGTACTTCCTGAGCTATCAAAAACTTCTAAATCAGCTTACCAAAGGGCACAGGTTTCTTTAAAATTTGATACTGAAACCACTGCTAAGCTTGAGGGCCTGGCAAAGAAGAATGGTGTTACTTTAAATACACTTTTACAAGCTTGCTGGGCAATTCTTTTGCAAAAATACAATAGTTCTGATGATGTAGTTTTTGGAGCTGTTGTTTCCGGAAGACCTACAGAAATTGATGGTGTGGAATCAATGGTGGGGCTTTTCATAAATACGCTTGTTGTACGTGTTGCCTGCGGGGAGGATGAAACCCTTTCGCAGCTTTTGAAAAAAATGCAGCAGCAAGCCGGAGCATCAGACGCACACGCTTATTTCCCACTTGCAGAGGTGCAGTCATTTACTACTCAAAGGCAAAATTTAATCAACCATATTTTAGTTTTTGAAAATTATCCGCTTCAGCAGGAGCTTCAACAAATAAGCGATCCGGAATCCGGTTATACAATTGGTGATGTAGAATTATTCGAGCAAACCAACTACAACCTTACTGTAATGATTATGCCCGGCAAAGAAATAGCCGTTCATTTTGATTACAATGCCGCAGTTTTTAGTACTGTTGTAATGGATCAGCTTAAAACACATTTTTTTGCTGTAGTTACCCAAGCACTTGCCAATACTGATGTTTCAGTTGCTGCAATCAGTATAATCTCAGAAAAAGAAAAACAACAGATACTGCAGGATTTTAATGCCACAACTGTTACTTATCCAAAGCAATCTGTACTTGAATTATTTGAAGAACAGGTTTTAAAAACACCTGGAAAAGTTGCTGTAGTTTTTGATGATAAAAGTTTGAGCTATCAGCAGGTAGATAAATTATCTGATAAACTGGCTTCATACCTGCTGAACAACTACAAAATTCAGCCTGAGGAAATTATTGGCGTGATGCCTGAGCGTTCAGAGCAGGTGCTCGTTTGTTTACTTGGAATTTTAAAAGCAGGAGGGGTTTATCTTCCAATTGATCCGAATTATCCGCAGGAAAGAATAGAGCATATGCTGGAGGATAGCAGGGTTAAAGTGCTTTTATCTGAAGAAAAATTTAAAGCTCAACTCTCTTTTTATAAAGGAAAAATAGTTGAAATAACTTCTCTTGCTAATTATCCTGATAATGAAGAAAAGCCTGCACCGTTTCAATTACCTCGTGCAGATCAATTAGCATATATTATTTACACTTCTGGTTCTACCGGAAAACCCAAAGGTGTTGCCTGTACCCACCGCTGCCTGTATAACCTTATGGAATGGCAGCTCAGGGAAAGCGGCATTGGAGGCGGTTTAACTTCTATCCAATATGCATCTTTAAGTTTTGATGTTTCTGTGCAAGAGATGCTTTATAATGTCATTTCAGGAGGAACAATGCATGTTATTGATAATGATATGCGTCAGGATATGAACCGCCTTGCATTACTTCTGGATGAGAAACAAATAGAATTACTTACACTTCCTTTTTCTGCATTGAATCTTTTATTCTCTGTAAATAAGGATCTGCATAAAATAAAGAGTTTAAAGCACATTATAACTTCCGGTGAACAATTACAATTATCAGCAGGTATTAAAGAGTTTTTACTGAAAAGACCTGATGTGTATCTGCACAACCAGTATGGCCCATCAGAAACGCATGTAGTTACCAGTTATAGCCTTTGTGGAAAAGATAATTTGTCTGAAACACTTCCACCCATTGGAAAGCCTATCGCAAATACTACAGCTTATATTTTAGACAAAGCAGGAAATCCTGTTCCTGTGGGAGTTGCTGGTGAGTTATATTTAGGTGGAGTACAGGTAGCAAGGGGATATTTAAATCGCCAGGACCTTACTGCGGAGAAGTTTTTGCCAAATCCATTTACCCCGGGAGAAGTATTTTATAAAACCGGAGATCTTGCCAAATGGCTGCCGGATGGAAATATTATGTTCCTTGGAAGAATTGACGGACAGGTAAAAATCAGAGGGTTTAGAATAGAGCTTGGTGAGATAGAGAGTAATCTTTTAAACCATCCTGAAATAATAGAGGCAGCAGTAATTGTAAAGGAAATTCACTCAGGAGTTAAAGAACTTGCAGCATATATTGTTGCTCAAAAAGAACTAAGCTTAAATGAAATAAGGAAGTACCTGGGCAAAAGCCTTCCGGAATATATGATACCGGCTTATTTTAGCTCACTTGAAAAATTACCGCTTAGTCCAAACGGAAAAGTGGACAAAAGAGCTCTGCCTGAGCCGGAAGGTGGTCTTGCAACAGGAACAGAATATGTTGAGCCTTCAACGGAAACAGAAAAGCAACTGGCTCTTATTTGGCAGGAGCTTTTAGGTGTTGAGAAGATTGGTTTAAAAGATAACTTTTTTGATTTAGGCGGACACTCACTTAAGGCTACAATGCTTGTATCTCGTATACACAAAGCTCTTGATAAAGAAGTTCCGTTAAGAGAAGTTTTTGCATTGCCTACCATTGGCCAGTTATCGGCATTTATTGAAAATTCAGGAACTCAGAAATTTTCTTCCATTCAACCTGCAGAAAAAAAAGAGTTTTATCCCTTGTCTTCTGCTCAAAAAAGAATGTTTGTTTTAAACAGCTTTGAAGGTGTTGGAACAAGTTATAATATTTCAGGAGTTTTTAAACTTGTTGGTGAAATCGATATTAATCAGTTTGAAACTGCTGTTAAAGAAACCATCAATAACCACGAAATTCTAAGGACTTCCTTTAAATTAATTGAAAATGAAGCTGTGCAGATTATCCATCAGGAACTAGATTTTCGAGTTGTTAAAATTAATTGCTCAGAAATTGAACTTCCTGAAATATTAGATAATTTCATTCAGCCTTTTGATCTTTCGCAGGCACCATTAATCAGAATTGCGCTGATAAATTTGGAACAAGAAGAATATGTTCTTGCCACAGATATTCATCATATAATTTCAGATGGCGTTTCTATTCAGCTTTTACTGGAAGAAATCTGCCAAAGGTATGAAGGAGTATTTTCTGCAAGTAAAGTTTTGGAATACAAAGATTTTTCAAGCTGGCAATTTGATAACCTTTCAAATGAAGGTTTTTCTGAGCATAAAAAATATTGGAAGAATAAATTTTCTGAAGATGTTAACCGCGCTGATTTACCCGCAGATTTTGAAAGACCGGCATCTCAAAGTTTTGAAGGAGATTTACTAAAAATTTCTTTAAAGCAGGATGATGCAGCGCTTATTAAAAACCTTACTGAAAGAAATGGGATTACCCCATATATGTTTTTTCTTTCTGTCTTTTATGCCTTTATCCACAGATATACCCGTCAAAATGATATTTGTATAGGAACCCCTGTTTCCGGTCGTACACATAAGGATCTTCAAAATATACAGGGAATGTTTGTAAACACACTGCCTTTAAGAAATCAAGTAAATCCGGCAGGGGCTTTTGAAGAATTGCTCTCAAATACAAAAAATGAAGTTTTAGATACTTTAAAATATCAGGATTATCCTTTTGAAGAATTACTGCTGCAACTGCAGCTTGAAAAAGATACCAGCCGAAATCCATTGTTTGATTATATGTTTTCTTTTCTGGAAGATGTTACTGCTGATTTTTCAACAAAAGATTTTAAAGTTAAGCATTTAGAAAGTACAGATCACAAGACTTCTATGTTTGATCTTTCACTGGAAGTTTTAAAAACAGGTGAAAATTATACTTTATGCTGGGAGTTCTGTACCAGGATATTCAAAAAGCAAACAGTTGAAAATTTTGCAGCGCATTACCTGAACCTGTTAAAAGTTTTTTTACAAGATGAAAAATTAAAGATTTCAGAAGCAGGAATATTATCTGAATGTGAAATTAAGCATCAGTTAAACATTCTTTCCGGTGGTGCTACAAAACCATTTGATTTAACCTGGCTTGATCTTTTTAATAATGTGGTTGAATCTTATCCTGATAAAACTGCATTAATCAGAAACAATAATGAAATATCATATAGGGAATTAAATGAAAAAGCCAACGCACTTGCACATAAACTTATAGAAGGTGGTGTAGGCGCTGAACAGGTTGTGGCATTGAGAATGAAATCATCGCCTGAATTTATTTACAGTGTTATTGGTATTTTAAAAGCCGGAGCGGCTTATCTTCCTATTGATATTGAATACCCGGCAGACAGGGCTTTATATATGCTTGATAATTCCGGTGCCAAAGTATTAATTACCTCACCTGATTTTGCTTCTGATATATCTTTTAGTGGCTCTTCTTTAGAGGCTAATGCTGAATTATTTAACGGCAAAAAAGAAAATCCGGAAGCAAGATGCACAGCCGATAATATGGCTTATATTCTTTTTACTTCAGGATCAACAGGAAAACCAAAGGGAGTAATTACCGAGCATAGAGGAATTGCTAATTATGTTGATGTTCTGCCAAAACTTTTAGGTTTAACGTCCGAGGATACTTTTGTGCAGCACGCTTCTGTTTCTTTCGATGTAAGTGTTGATGAAATATTCTGTTCTTTAGGTATAGGTGCTACTTTAATTCTTCCAAATGACAGAAAAAATCTTGATGAGCTTATAGATATTGTTGAATCCGGGAAGTTAACCTTCTATGAAGGCACACCACTTATTTTAAGTTATATAAATGAAAATGCCATTACTAAAGGGAATCTGAAAAAAGTTTGGGTTGGGGGTGATACTTTAAAATTAAGTGACTGCAAAAAACTTTTACCTGAAATTGAAATTATTAATGGTTACGGGCCTACTGAGGCATCTATCACGGCTTCCTGGTATACGCTTAATGGAGATGAAAAAGAAATACCTATTGGAAAACCCATTCCTAATTACAGGCTTTTTGTAGTTGACAACAATCTTAACCTGATGCCTGAGGGTGCAATTGGTGAACTTTGCATCGGAGGCATAGGGCTTGCAAGAGAATATTTAAATAGCCCTGAATTAACAAAAGAGAAATTTACCTTTCTTAAACAAACCGATGAAAGAATTTACAGAACAGGAGATTTAGTGAAATGGCTGCCTGATGGAAACCTTGCTTTTTTGGGAAGAATTGACAATCAGGTTAAGATAAGAGGGCAGCGGATAGAACTTGGCGAAATAGAGAATAAATTAGAAGCAATTGAAAACATTTCACAAGTTGCTGTAATTGATAAAACAAATGCAGAGGGATCTAAATATCTGGTTGCATATTATGTTTCAGAAAAAGAAATCTCATCTGAAATAATCAGGAAAAATTTAACAGCTAGCTTGCCTGATTATATGGTTCCTGCACATTTTGTACGTTTGGAAAAACTGCCAAAAACGGCTAACGATAAGCTGGATAGAAAAGCACTTCCAGAACCTTTTTCAGTTATTAAAAGAAAAGAATACAAAGCACCTTCAACAGAATTAGAAAAAGCAGCTTGTGAAGCATTTAAAACTGTTCTAAAAGCCTCCTTAATTGGAGTGGAGGATAATTTCTTTGATTGTGGCGGAGATTCTCTAAAGGCAATGATTTTGTCTTCGGTGATAAATAAAGCACTAGGCATCAAATTAGGAATTGAAGTAATCTTTAAAAATCCCACACCAGGAGAAATAGCTGCTATTGCTGCAACTCTTGGAAAATCTGATTATAAAGAGATTTCACAGGTACCTGAACAGGAATATTACCAACTCTCGCCTTCACAAACAAGATTATGGTTGCTGGATAAAATCCACGGAAATTCTGTGGATTATAATATGGCTGATTTATTCACCTTTAATGAAGCTGTAAAACCGCATATACTGGAGAAAGCATTTGATACAGTTGTACAAAGACATGAGGCAATCAGAACAAATTTTGTTGAGATAGAAGGGCAGCCAAAACAGAAAATAAATCAAGCGCTTTCTTTTAAGCTCAATATGCTTGATTTTAGCAATGAAGTAAATTCAAAAGCAAAGACGGAACTTCTTTATAAAAACGAATGTGATTTTGTGTTTGATCTTTCAAAGGATCTGTTGCTGCGAGCTACGCTTGTAAAAGAAAAAGAAAATACCTGGCACCTGATCTTCAATATACACCATATTGTGAGTGATGGCTGGTCGATGAATATTTTTAAAAACGAACTTGTTGCTCTTTACCGCGCTTTTGAAAGTGAACAGGAGAACCCTTTAGCGCCTCTTCGCATTCAATATAAAGATTATGCCTCCTGGCAACAGGAGCAGATCGTTGGAAGCAACCTGCATGCATTAAAAAATTATTGGCATAAAGTGCTTGAGGGCGAGCTTCCAGTAATGGAACTTCCTTATGACTTTAGTTACGCACATGCAAAAAAAGGCTCAGGAAGCAGGTATTCGTTTGTATTAGACAATGAACTAAAAAATAAGCTGAATAAACTTGCTTTAAGTTCTAATTCCAGCTTGTTTATGGTGCTGCTCTCAGGGTTTAACATACTGTTGCAGCGCTTGAGTAATACCCAGGATATTATTATCGGAACGCCCGTTGCAGGCCGTGGCCACGAAGATTTGAAAAGATTAATAGGTTTCTTTTTAAATACTGTAGTGCTTCGAAACCAGGTTTCGGCAGAGCTAAATATTGAGGAATATCTTAAAGCCGTTAAAGAAAATACGCTTCAGGCTTTAGAAAATCAGGATTATCCTTTTGAACAGCTTGTTGATGATCTGAAAATCCCAAGAGATATCAACCGTTTCCCGATTACTTCTGTATTCTTTAATATGCTAAATCTTGATGGAGAAAATCACGGGGATTTAGCAGAATCAAAATCATCTTTTGAACATCACAACAACAAAGTAAAATTTGATCTGAATGTTTATGCATCAGAGTATAACAACGGCTTGCAACTTACCTTGGAATATAAAAACGAACTTTTTCTTCCTCAGACGATAGAGGCGTTTTCTGAAAAATTTAAACAAATACTTGAACAATTAGCAGAGGATTCTTCTGTTGCAGTAAAAGATATTTCTACTCATATAACTAAAAACACTCCATTGCCTTATCAGGAGGTTGAATGGTATAAGGACGAATTAACAGTTCCTGAAGTGTTGCAAAATTGCTTTAAAAAGTATGCATCTAATGTGGCATTTAAAACAGCTGCTACAGAATTTAAATATTCGGATTTAAATGAAATTTCAAATCAGCTTGCAAGGCATCTTTCTAAATTTGGGACAAAACAAAGAGTTGCTATTTGTTTGGAGCACAATGAGTTTTTAGCAGTTGCAATTACGGGTGTTTTAAAGTCAGGAAATGCTTATGTGCCCATTGATCCTGCATATCCTGTTAGCAGGTTGAAATTTATTGTTGAAGAATCGCAGCCTGTTGCAATCATAACTGATAAAGCAAATAAATCACTTGCAAACGAGCTTTTAAATAAAAACAGTATTTGCTTAGATGAATCAGAAGCAGCTTATCTTTTAGAAAGTGCAGAAGATTTCATTGTTAAAGTAAATGCGGAAGATGAGGCATATGTGCTTTATACCTCCGGAAGTACCGGCCAGCCAAAAGGAGTTTCACAAACACATAAAGGAATTTTGCATTTTGCCTCTATTTATGCAGCAGCGATTGGTATTACAGCCGAGGATAAATTATCAGGTTTTTCTTCGGTTTGTTTTGATTCATTCAATCACGAATTATTTCCTGCTCTTTTCTCGGGAGCTTCTTACCTGCCGCTTTCATTAAAAAGTGGAATTACAATAAATGAGCTGTCAGATTGGACAAACGAAAATAAGATTACAGTATGGCAATCTGTACCAACTGTTTTCAGGCAGTTTGCAGATGAGGTAACAGAAAAAAATATAGTTCTTTCCGGAATTCGTATACTAAAAATGACCGGAGAGGCATCCACTAGGGAAGATTTTGAGAAATTTAAAAAGATAACCAATGCTCTGGCCACCTTTGTGGTAAGTTACGGTTCCACGGAAAATAGTTTAACTACTATTAATTTATTTACTCACAACAGTGCTGTAACCAAAGCAGCATTGCCTGCAGGAAATGCAGTTAATAATACAGATATAATAATTTTAAATTCATCAGGGAAAACAGCTGATGCTCTTGAAGCAGGAGAAGTCATTTTGCATAGTCCGGGGCTCACAAAAGGCTATCTGAATATTGTTGAAAATGATAAGATTTTTGTAACTATTGAAAATAAGAAATATTACAAAAGTGGTGATATAGGTCGTTTAAACCTTTCCGGACAACTGGAGATATTGGGTAGAAAAGACGGGCAGGTAAAAATACGTGGAATGCGTATTGAACTTTCTGAAATTGAAGCAGGTTTACTTGCTTATCCGGAAGTTAAACTTGCTGCCGCTACTATTTCTGAGAATAATGATGGATTAAAAAGATTGGTAGCATACGTAATATCAAGTAAATCACTTGATTCAACCGAGCTAAGAAACCACCTGTCAAAGCACTTGCCTGAGCATATGATTCCTGCAGTATTTGTTCAGCTGGAGAAATTTCCAATGACACCAAGCGGTAAAGTTGATAGAAAAGCTTTGCCTGCACCTGATGAAACGGCCCTTTCTTCCTCAACTGTTTATGTTGCCCCTAGAAATACAACAGAAGAAAAACTTGCTCAAATGTGGCAGCAATTACTGGATGTTAAGCAGGTTGGCGTTACGGATAACTTTTTTGAATTGGGCGGACATTCTCTTAAAGCCTCCTCTTTTGTTGCAAGAGTTAATAAAGAATTTCAGCGAAATCTGCCGTTAAAGCAAATCTTTATAACACCGACAATTGAGGGAGTTGCAGCATATATTGAAAAATCCTCAAAGAGTGCTTTAAATACATTAATTTCAGTAGGAGGTGCCGGTAAATATCCTGTATCTTCCGCACAGATGCGACTCTTCCTGCTCAACCAGTTTGACCCGGAAAGTACTGGTTATAATATGCCGAATGTGATGGAGGTGCACGGAAGGATTGACAGGCAAAAGGTGGAAGCAATATTTCAGATGTTAATCAGTAGACATGAATCCCTGCGTACATCTTTTGAAATGTCCGGTACTGAATTGTTACAGAAAGTAGGGGAAGAAGTTTCCTTCAACCTGGAAAAGATAGAAACCTCGGTTGAAGATGCAGAGAAGGCAATTAGCAGATTTATCCGACCTTTCGATTTGTTACAGGCCCCACTTTTAAGGGCAGGGCTGGTTTCTATCACAGAAGATCATTTTCTGCTGCTTTTTGACATGCATCACATTATTTCTGATGGAACTTCAATGCAGTTAATAACAACAGATTTTATAAAATTATATCGCGGTGAAGCACTTGAGCCTCTTGCAGTGCAATACAAAGACTATGCAGTATGGCAAAAAGAATCATATAAAAATGAAAGGCTGCTTAAGGAGGAAAAATACTGGCTCGATAAATTCGAAGATCTGCCCGAGGTGCTCGAACTTCCTTATGATCTGCCGCGACCGAGAGAGCAAAGTTTCCGGGGCGACAGAGCAGAGGCGGTTATTGACAAAGAACTGCTCAATAAATTCAAAAACCTTCTTCAGCAGAATGAGGTCACACTTTACATGGGCCTGCTTGCCGTGTACAACATTCTCTTAGCGAAATACAGCGGACAGGAAGATCTAATTGTAGGTTCACCGGTGGCTGGTCGTAATCATCCCGGTTTGGAACCTGTACTGGGCATGTTTGTCAATACGCTTGCTATTCGTAACCAGCCTGCAAAAAATAAAACCTTTAATCAGCTAATTGCAGAGGTTAAGGAAAATGCGCTTGATGCATTTGAAAATCAGGAATACCCCTTTGAACAGCTTGTGGATAAGCTGAAGATTGAAAAAAACCTTGGTCGTAACCCTCTCTTTGATGTTACGCTCGTGCTGCAGAATATGGATACTGCGGATCAGAATATTGAGGGAATTTCATTCAAGCCATACGACCTTAGAAACTATACCAGCAAATTTGATTTAACGCTTTCCGCATTAGAAGAGAGTGAAGGCCTGCTGCTGAACATGGAATATTCGACCGATTTATTTAAGCATTCTACAATAGAAAGAATGCTTAGGCATTTTGAACAGATCATTGCTGAAGTTGTTACTGATTCCAACAAAACAATTGCTGCTATTAACCTGTTAACTTATGCGGAAACAAAGAAAGTAACTGAAGAATTTTCATGTATAAGGGCTCCATATCCAAAAGAAAAAACAATTGTTGAGCTATTTGAGGAACAGGTGCTGAAAACCCCTGACCTTTTCGCAATTTCTTTAGATGGCAATAAGCTAAGCTATGCCGAACTCAACAGGCGTGCTAATCAGATAGCTGCACAGCTTTTGAAAAAAGGGGTTAAGATGGATGAACTTGTTGCTATAATAACAAGCCGGTCTGTTGAAACAATCATAGGAATGTTAGGTGTTCTTAAAGCGGGAGCGGGTTATGTACCGGTTGATGGGGATTATCCGGCTGAACGGATACAATTTATTCTTCATGATTGCAATGCCCGAGCGCTTTTAGTGAATGGGCAACTTCCTTCGGTTTCATTTGAAGGTGCAATCATTGACCTCTCTTCCGAATCAATTTACGATACGGATTATCCCAATCCATCAACAATAAGTGGTCCCCGAGATTTAGCATATGCTATTTACACGTCAGGTACAACAGGTCAGCCAAAGGGAGTGCTTGTAGAAAATCAGGCTGTTGTACGCCTTGTGAAAAATACCAATTATATTTCCATAAAGGAGGGAGACAAGCTGCTTCAGACAGGATCCATTTCCTTTGATGCTTCCACCTTTGAAATATGGGGAGCATTGCTCAACGGTGCTGAGCTTCATTTGTGCAGCCTGGATGATATGCTTGACCCTAAAAAACTCAAGTCCATCATAAATGAAAACAAAATAGATATTCTATGGCTTACAACCTCTTTCTTCCATCAGCTTGCGGATGCACATATTGAAACTTTTTCAGGGCTAAATTATTTAGGATTTGGAGGTGACCGTTGTTTGACACACCTTGTCAACAAAGTGAGGGATGCATATCCAGGAATGCAGCTAGTGCATTTCTACGGCCCTACGGAGAACACTACTTTTTCAACTGCGCATAATATTGTTGAAACATATCAAGGTGCTGTACCCATTGGTATTCCTATTGCCAACTCTGAGGTTTATATTCTGGACGATGAAAGAAAGGCAGTACCGATAGGAGTAAGAGGATATTTGTATGTTGGAGGAGACGGACTTTCCAGAGGTTACTTGAATAGACATGAACTTACCTCTGAAAAATTCGTTACGCATCCATTTAAGGACGGAAAAAAGCTATATTTTACTGGTGATATAGCCAGGTGGCTGGAAGATGGAACAATTGAATTTTTGGGTCGTGATGATCACCAGGTTAAAATTAGGGGCTTCAGAATTGAATTGGGTGAAATAGAGCAGTGTCTTATGGAATGCTCTTATGTAAAACAGGCATCTGTGATTGACTGGAATCCGGAAAACAATAATAAGCAGTTGGTAGCTTATCTTGTTATGAGAGGAGAAGCAAATTTTGATCAGGTAAAAAAATATTTAAATGATAAGCTGCCTGAATATATGATTCCTGCATACTTTATGGCTGTAGAAAAACTTCCTCTTACCCGTAATGGTAAACTAGACAGGCGGGCACTTCCAGAACCAGTTATGGAAGAAACTGGCAAGGTTAAATTTATTGTACCAGCAACAGAAATTCAGTTAAAAGTAGCTTCTGCATGGAAGGAGCTTTTAAAAATAGATCGGGTATGTATTAAAGATAATTTTTTTGATAAAGGTGGACATTCGCTTAAAGCCGCACAACTTGTTTCACTAATAAGGGCTCAAATGGGTGTGGAAATTTCCTTGAGGGAAATATTCAGAAACCCTACTTTAGAAGGGATTGCCAATTTTATTGAAAAAGCAGAAGAAGTTAATAATGAAAGCATACCAACTTATCCTGAAAGTCCTTTTTATCCTGTTTCAGCTGCACAGCGCAGGATGTTTGTTATCAATCAATTTGAAGATAATAAAGGTACAGCCTATAATATTCCTTTTGCGCTAAGAGTAAAAGGAATAATTGATAAAACCAAACTGGAACAGGTATTAAATCAGCTGATTCAGCGACACGAGATATTAAGAACAACTTTTGAATTAAGAGATGGAGAACCGGTACAGCTTGTTCAGGAAAATTTACTGCTAAAACCTGAATATCTTAATGCATCTGAAAAGGAAATCGAACAAACAATTTATGCTTTTGTTCGTCCTTTCAATCTTTCTGAAGCTCAATTGGTCAGAGTGTCACTGGTGAATATTGGAGACGAAGATAACCTCTTGCTTTTTGATATGCACCACATAATTTCTGATGGGGTTTCTGTGGAGATAATGGTAAAGGAATTCGTTTCGCTTTACAGTAATGAGGCCCTTGAGCCGTTAAAAATTCAATATAAAGATTTTGCAAATTGGCAGTTTGAGCAGTTTAATAACGGGGCTATTCAAAAGCAACAGCAATATTGGGTAGAACAGTTTAAAGATGATGTTCCGCTGCTTGATTTGCCTACTGATTTTGCCCGTTCTGCAATACAGAATTTTTCAGGAGATAATGCAGGTGTTTTGCTGGATTCAGGTACTTCAGAAGAGATAAGAGCATTCTGTAAAAATAAAGGTGTAACACCTTATATGTTCTTTCTAAGCATTTACTACGTGCTGCTTCACCGCTACACCAATCAAAATGATATTGTTGTAGGTACAGCTGTTGCAGGTCGTTCACACGCTGACCTTCATTCTTTGATAGGTATGTTTGTAAATACACTTGCTTTAAGAAACCATCCAAATTCGACATCTGTTTTTGAGGATTTTTTAATTTCTGTTAAAGAAAATACTTTAAAAGCCTTAGATAACCAGGATTATCCCTTTGAAGACCTTGTTGAACAAATCGAATTAAAGCGCGACATCAGCCGTAATCCTTTGTTTGATGTTTTCTTTAACTACCAGGTAAAACAGGAAGAGCAGTTTTTGGTAGATGGATGGGAAATTTCTGTTCCGGAATTTGAAAATAAAATAGCAAAGTTTGACTTAAAGCTGGACGTTCAGGAGCAGGAAAATAATTTTGAAATTGAATTTTCTTTTGCCACAGAACTCTTTAAAAAAGACACAATTAATCAGTTGCTAAGGCATTTTACGAATTTACTTTCCGCTTCCCTGGCTGATCCCAAAAAGGCTTTAAATAAGCTCGAAATGCTCTCAGAGCAGGAGAAAGAAACCCTGCTTTATTCTTTCAATGATACCAAAGCTGCATTTCCAAGAAAAATGCTTCAGGAAATTTTTGAAGAACAGGTATTAAAAAGAGGGAATGATACTGCAATCATCTGGGATGGCGGAAGTATGAGCTATGATGAGCTGAATAAAAAATCAAATAAACTGGCTCATCATTTAAGAATCAATTGCGGAGTTGAAAGAGAAGAAATAGTCGGTTTACTTGTGGACC
Source organism: Bacteroidota bacterium (assembly GCA_013696965.1). NCBI lineage: Bacteria > Pseudomonadati > Bacteroidota > Bacteroidota bacterium. The sequence goes on from JACCXN010000022.1 coordinate 15,683, forward strand.
GCAGTGAATGGATGCTGGTGGCTATTCTGGGAGTGCTTAAAGCCGGAGGTACTTACCTTCCGATTGATCCTGATTATCCAGAAGACAGAATCGGCTATATGCTTGAAGACAGTGGTTGCAAAATAATTGTTACCCGCTCAGATTTAAAAGATTTAATAAAAAATGAAATCCAGATAGTTCTTGCTGATGCTGAAGAAATCAAAGATCAGCCGGAGCAAAATTTACCTTTGGTTAATCAGCCAGATGATCGCTGCTATATTATCTATACTTCAGGTTCTACGGGCCGTCCCAAAGGTGTGCAGATAAGCCACCACAATGTGGTAAGACTGTTATTTAACGACCGTAATCTTTTTGATTTTAATGCTAATGATACCTGGAGCCTTTTCCATTCCTACTGTTTCGATTTTTCTGTATGGGAAATGTATGGAGCTTTATTGTATGGAGGGAAATTATTAATTGTTCCAAAGGAAACGGCTCAGAATCCACCTGAGTTTGTTGAGCTTGCAGCACGACATAAGGTAACGGTGCTTAATCAAACCCCCGGTGCTTTCTATAATTTCATCAGATCAGAGCAGGAGCGTGGTGAAAAAGATCCCCATTTACGATACATAATTTTTGGCGGAGAAGCCTTGCATCCTTCACGATTAAAAGGCTGGCACCAAAAATATCCTGAAGTAAAGCTGGTGAATATGTATGGAATTACAGAAACTACTGTTCACGTAACTTATAAAGAAATTGGAGAAAAGGAAATAGCTGCCGGTATCAGTAATATTGGCATTCCTATACCAACACTAAGCTGCTATATAATGGATATGCACCAAAATCTTCAGCCAGTTGGTGTCTCAGGTGAACTTTGTGTTGGTGGAGAAGGCTTATCCAAAGGGTATTTAAACAGAGAAGAACTTACTGCGGAAAAATTCATTCCTCATCCATACATCAAAGGAGAGAAACTTTACCGCTCAGGTGACCTTGCAAAATGGCTTGATAACGGAGAACTTGAATACCTGGGAAGGATAGACCACCAGGTAAAAATCAGGGGCTTTAGAATTGAGCTGGGTGAAATAGAAAAGGCAATCGATAACCATCCTGCAATTAAACAGGCTGTGGTAATAGATAGGGAAGATGAAAAGGGAGAAAAATATCTTTGCGCCTACATTGTAGAAAAAGATGGAAGTACTGTAACAACTTCACAAATGAGAGATCATTTAAGAAGTCCACTTCCGGATTATATGGTTCCATCATTCTTCATTAAACTGGATGAAATACCGCTTACTTCTAACGGAAAAGTTGCAAGAAAAGAATTGCCATTACCCGGTGGAGTTGTTGATACCGGTGCTGAATATATTGCACCGCGAAATAAAACAGAACAGCAACTGGAGCAAATCTGGAGAGAAATTTTAAAAGTTAAAAAAATCAGCGTAAAAGATAACTTCTTTGATTTGGGAGGGCATTCACTAAAAGCAACACAGGTGCTGGCAAGAATAAGAGAGCAATTAAATGCCGGTGTTACTTTCCGAGATTTATTTACTTATACTACCATCGAAGATCTTGCTTCTGTTATACAAAATAAAGGAGTGGTTAAGGGAATTCCGGGAATTATTTCATTGCCGGAACAGGAGTATTATTCGGCTTCTTTTGCACAGCAGCGCCTTTGGCTGATGAATAAAATTGAAGGAGCGGCTTCTGCTTTTAATATGCCAATGGCTTATGTGCTGGATGGAGAACTAAATATCTCTGCTTTCAAAAAAGCTTTTGATACTTTAATTCAGCGTCATGAATCGCTCAGAACCACTTTTATTGCTGTAAATGGCGTACCAAAACAGAAAATTCACAAGCAGCTAAATTTTGCAATCAAAGAAGAAGATCTTTCAGCAAATCTTAATAAGAATGAGCTTGTAAAAGCTTATGCAGAAAATGAAGTTAAAACTGCCTTTGATTTAGAGAAAGGGCCATTATTAAGGGCTTCGCTGATTAAAATGGAAGCTGAAAAATTTATTTTCCTTTTTACAATGCACCACATTATAAGTGATGGCTGGTCTATGGGTGTGCTTACAAAAGAATTGTTTACCCTGTATGATGCTTATTGTAGTAAAAAGGAAAATCCGCTGCAAGACCTCAAAGTGCACTATAAAGAATACGCTGCCTGGCAGGAAACCTTAATGGAAGCAGGAAATATTGAAATTTACAGAAACTACTGGAAACAAAAATTGAATAATAATTTGCCTGTACTTGAGGTAAATATTGATTATTCACGTCCGGCTGTAAAAACTTTTAATGGAGCTTTCCATCGCTTTGTATTTTCTAATGAATTAACTGAAGCCATTAAGAAATCAGCTAAAGATTCAAATGTGAGTACTTTTGTGATGGTTCAGTCAATATTTAAAGTTATGCTTTACAAACAAACTGCGGAGGAAGATATTATTATTGGAACACCTGTGGCCGGAAGGGTTCATAAAGATCTTGAAAATCAGATAGGGTTTTTCATTAATACTTTGCCTTTAAGAAATAAAATATCCTGGACGGATACTTTAAAGGAAGTTGTTGAAAGAGTTGGAAAAACTACCATTGAGGCTTACGAAAACCAACTTTATCCATTTGACAGAATGGTGGAAGATTTAAAGGTTAAGCGTGATGCCAGCCGTTCACCGATTTTTGATATTGGCATCACCTGGCAGGATTATGAGGATTTACAGAAAGACCAGGTAAATTCTATTACTATTTCGAGCCTTGAAACTGAGCTGAAATTTGCAAAATATGACCTGTGGTTATATGGATTTGAAACAGAGGATGGCATTGATTTCAGTTTTGAATTTAACACAGACTTATACAAGAAGTCTACCGTAGAGAACCTTTCAGAACAACTGATTAAAATAGCAAATGAATTTGCTTCAGGTTTAAATAAACAGATTTCAGATATTGAACTGGAAGAAAAAACCGCTAATGTGGCTAATGAAAACACTTCTGAAGCATCATTTGATTTCAATTTTTAAAGGATTATGATTAAAAATATCGATAAAGCACATTTTATATCTAAAGAATATAAGCCATTCCTGGAGTTCTGGCAAGGGAGACTTAAGCTTGTTGAAAACGGATTTTCCTTTGGAAATAAAATTTCAACTGCTGAAACTGCTGTTTATGCAGAACAGCAGATAGTATTGGATAAAACTACTTCTGATCTTTTAATTAGCCTTGTAAAAGGTAGTGACACAGGTGTATTTGTGACGCTTTTAACCGGCTTTTTCAGCTTGCTTTCCCGTTATACCGGTGAGGCAACAATTATTGTTGATACACCGATATTCAATAATATTAATGGCGATCACTTTTCAGATAAAATATCATTAATTAAGCAAGTTGAGCAGGAAAAGAGCATTAAGGATTTGCTCATCGGTATGCAGCAGATTACCACCGAAAGTTATAAATATCAGAATTTTCCTGTTGCTGCAGTTCTTGGAAATAATTTAGAAGCTTTAACTAATGTTGCAGCTTCATTTACCAATATTCACCCAATCCATATTAATGAAACTAACTATGATTTGTTGCTGGATATTAAGAGGAGCGGAGATGAGATATCCATAATTTTTAAATATAATACCAATGTTTTTGAATCCTGGTTTATTAATAATCTCTCAAACCATTATCAAAACATTTTAGCTTCATTCTTCGGATTAAATACACTTTTAAAGGACATTGTGCTTCTTTCAAACACTGAAAGAGTGCAGCTTTTAAAAGAATTCAATGATACTTCCTGTAAATATCCCGATAAACTGATTCACGAATTGTTTGAGGAGCAGGTTTTAAAAACCCCGGATAACATTGCCCTTATTTGTGATGGTAAACAGTTTTCTTACCGCGAGCTTAACGAGAAATCCAATCAGCTTGCACATTTTATTAAAGAAAAATTTAATGTTAAGGCCGATGATATAATAGGATTATTAACAGACAGAAGTGAAGGGATGATTGTTTCTATTCTTGCTGTTTTAAAAGCAGGAGGAAGTTACCTTCCCATAGATCCTGCGTATCCTGCAGACAGAATTAGTTATACCCTCTCTGACAGTGGTTGTAAGTTTGTTTTAACAAAACAGCAGTACAAAAATCTAATTCACAATGACATTGCTGTGGCTGGTATTGAAGATGAAGAGATACATTCTTTTCCTGTTTCAAATCCTGAATATATTAATAAGCCTGATGATCTTTGCTATATCATTTATACATCCGGATCTACAGGAAATCCCAAGGGTGTGATGATTCAGCATTACAATGTGGTGAGGTTGCTTTTCAATGAGCAAAATCTTTTTGATTTTAACGAGAAAGACGTTTGGTCGCTGTTCCATTCCTATTGTTTTGATTTTTCTGTATGGGAAATGTATGGAGCATTGTTGTTTGGTGGCAAGCTTGTGATTGTACCAAAGCAAATTGCTCAGAATCCTTCTGATTTTGTGGAGTTGGTAAGAAATGAGCAGGTTACAATCCTCAATCAAACCCCCGGCTCTTTTTATAATTTTATAAATGAAGAAATAAATTCATCATCTAAAGAACTTAAACTACGCTATGTGATTTTTGGAGGCGAGGCTCTGCATCCGGCAAGGTTAAGCCAATGGAGGAAAAAGTACCCGGAGACAAAGCTTGTTAATATGTATGGTATTACAGAAACTACCGTACACGTAACCTATAAAGAAATTACCAAAAAGGAAATTGATGCTGCAATCAGTAATATTGGTGTTCCTATTCCTACCCTGAGTTGTTTTGTACTTGATAAATTTCAGAATCTGCAGCCAATAGGTGTTGCAGGTGAGCTTTGTGTTGGAGGAAAAGGGCTTGCGCGTGGTTATCTAAACAGGGCTGAACTAACCCGGGAGAAGTTTATAGATAATCCTTTTGTAGCGGGAGAAAAACTTTATCGCTCAGGTGATCTTGCTAAATATTTGCCTAATGGTGAACTGGAATACCTTGGAAGAATTGATCACCAGGTAAAAATCAGGGGTTTCCGAATTGAACTTGGTGAGATTGAAAACTGCTTACAAAAGCACCCATCAATAAAAGAATCAGTAGTAATAGATCGAACAGATGAAAAGGGAGAGAAATATCTTTGCGCGTATATTGTTGGATCAACAGAATCTGCTATAAACAGTGGAGAGCTGCGTGAATACTTAAAGCAAAGCTTACCGGATTATATTATCCCTGCCTGGTTTATTCCAATGGACAATATTCCATTAACAGGTAATGGTAAGGTAAATCGCAAAGCACTTCCTCAGCCTGAAACACAATTCACAGGTGCAGCCTATGTAGCCCCTCGTAATCAAATAGAGGAGGAGCTTGTGAAAATCTGGCAGGAAGTTCTTGGAATAGAGAAAATAGGAGTACAGGATAATTTCTTTGACTTAGGTGGACATTCATTAAAAGCAGCACAACTTATAGCCATCGTCCATAAAGAGATGGAGGTAGAAGTGCCTTTTGCATTTATCTTTAATACACCTGTGGTTGAAAATATGGCTGAATATATTTCTTCAGCAGGAAAAACCAAATATGCAGCCATACGTCCTGCCGAAAAAAGAGCCTTTTACCCACTCTCTGCAGCCCAAAGAAGAATGTACATTTTAAATGAATTTAAAGGAACCGGGACTACTTACAATATGCCGGGCGTTCTTTCAATTGAAGGAAATCTTAATATCTCTAAAGTTGAAAACGCTTTTCAACAGCTTATAGCAAGACAAGAGGCATTCCGAACAACATTTGAATTTAAGGATGATAATGCGGTTCAAATTATCAATGAAGATGTTCATTTTAAAATTGAAGTAGAAGAGGCAAGTGAGGATAATATAGAAGATCTGATTAAAGATTTTGTAAAGCCTTTTGATTTATCAAAAGCACCTTTGCTGAGAGTGAAGTTGTTGAAAATTAAGCTGGAGAAGTATATCCTGTTTTTTGATATGCATCATATCATTTCAGATGGAGTTTCAATGGAGATTCTTGTAAAGGAATTTTTTGCGTTTTATAAAGAGGAAGAACTTTCTCCGCTTGAAATACAATACAAAGATTTTGCTGTTTGGCAGGATGAGTTAACAAATACCGGTAAGCTTGAAAAGCTCGAAAATTATTGGCTGGAACGTTTTTCTGATGATCTAACCCTTCTTGATTTTCCCCTTGATTTTCCACGGCCTGCAGTACAAAAATTTGATGGGGCACATATAAATTTTCAGCTAAGTTTAGAATTAACAGCTGCACTTAAGAAAATTGCCAGGGAAACCGGCACTACTTTGTATATGGTTCTTTTGGCTGCTTATAAGGTTTTGCTTTCCCGCTGGGCAAACCAGGAGGATATTATAGTTGGTACCCCTGTAGCAGGCAGACCTGCCCCTGAGTTGCAAAATATCATAGGTGTTTTTATAAACACACTGGCTTTGCGTAATTCGGTTGCTTCAGATAAATCTTTTAAAGAATTTTTAGGAGAACTAAAGCAAAAAGTACTGAAAGATTTTGAGCACCAGGAATATCAGTTTGAAAATCTAATTGATAAGTTAAAGTTAAAGCGTGATACAAGCCGCAATCCATTGTTTGATACAATGTTTACTTATGGTGAAGCAGATGAACAGCAGTTGAAAATTGACGGGCTTGAAATCAATCAATATTCCTTTGAAAACAAGAGTTCGAAATTTGATATAACCTTTGGTGGAGCAGAAAAAGAAAATCAAATTTGCATAGCTATTGAATACAGCACAAATCTTTTTAAAGAGACGACAATTAAAAGATTTTCAAATCATTTCACCAACATAATTTCAGAGATTGCAATTAATCCTGCAATTAAAATTAAAGACATAGCGCTTTTATCCGATGCTGAAAAACAGCAGGTGCTGGTTGATTTTAACCAGACTGCAGCAAGTTTCCCAACAGGGAAAACTGTGCACGAGCAAATTGATGAGCAGGCCGAAAAAACACCTGATAACATTGCACTTGTTTTTGGAGAGAAACAACTTTCGTATAAAGAACTGAAAGAAACAACAGGGAATTTAGCCCAGGTTTTAAGGGCAAAAGGAGTAAAGCGTGGCGATGTTGTTTCCATTATTTCCTCGCCTTCAAACGAGCTGATGATAAGCATTTTTGCAATTTTAAAAGCCGGGGCTGCTTATTTGCCAATTGATCCATCTTATCCTGCTGAAAGAATTTCCTATATGTTAAGGGATAGCAATTCAAAAGTACTGCTTACTGATTTGGAGTCAGAAATGGTGGATGATTTTAAAGGCGTTTTAATCAATATTAAACAGCAGGAAATCTACCAGGGCAATGGTGTTTGCAAAAATATAAATACAGTAGATGACTCAGCTTATATAATTTATACTTCAGGTTCTACCGGGCTTCCAAAAGGAGTTGTGGTGCAACATAAAGCCCTGAACAACCTCATTCACTGGCACAACAAGTATCACCAGCTAACAGAACAAGACAAGGGTACTAAATATGCTGGTTTTGGATTTGATGCGTCAATCATTGAAACATTCCCTTACTTTGTGAAGGGAGCAGCGCTTCATATACTACCTGATAACCTGCGCCTGGACCTTGTGAGGCTGAATCAGTATTTCGAACACAATAACATCACTATCGCTTTTCTTCCCACACCAGTGGCAGAGCAGTTTATCTTTTTAGAAAATAAGAGCTTAAGGGTACTTAATATTGGAGGAGACAAACTGTCGAAATGGAACCCGACCCCATATAAAATCATAAACAATTATGGGCCATCTGAATTTACCTGCGTTACCTCTGTGTATGATGTTAACCAAGCATATGCTAATATCCCAATAGGCAAGCCTGTTTCCAATTCCCGGGTTTATGTGCTGGATGCTAATTACAAGCCGCAACCAATTGGCGTAAAAGGAGAAATTTTTGCTTCCGGAGCCAATCTTGCCCAAGGATATTTACATCAGCCGGAGTTAACTTCAGAAAAGTTTATTCCAGATCCATTTAATCCCGGGCAGTTGATGTACCGCACAGGAGATATAGGCCGATGGTTGCCTGATGGAAACCTTGAGTTTTTTGGCAGAACCGACCACCAGGTAAAAATAAGAGGATTCAGGATTGAGCTTGGTGAAATACAATCTATTTTGCAAACCCATCCTTACATTACAAAAGCTGTAGTTTTGGATAGAAAAGATGAGGAAGGAAATAAATTTTTGTGTGCGTACATTGTTGCAAATCAGGAAATTTCCCCTGCTGACCTTCGCCAGTACCTAGGCAAACAATTGCCGGAATATATGGTTCCTGCTTATTTTATTGAACTGGAGGATTTGCCTCTTACTCAAAATGGGAAAACAGACCTTAATAAACTCAGGGAAATCAAACTCGAAGGGAATATTATTACCACCGCTGAATTTGTTCCGCCTTCTACCGAAACAGAAGAGAAACTGGTAAAAATATGGCAGCAGGTGCTTAAAATGGATACAATCGGTATCAAAGACAACTTCTTTGAACTGGGAGGAAATTCGCTAAAAATTGTCAAGCTATTAAAATCGATTGAGGATGTATTTCCAGGAGCAGTGGAAATTAGTGATTTGTTTGATAAATCAACAATCGAACAGCTTGCAGCGCTTGTTGACAGCAAAAATAATACTTCTGCTGAAACAGAAAAACAGGAAATCAGAGTAGTTGATTTTTAAACGTAGAACAAAAAGAATAACAATCGGAAAGAGATTGAAATAAGAATACTTACAAAAGACTACAGTCTAAAAGAATGAAAGATATAGCCATAATAGGAGTAGCCGGGCGTTTTCCGGAAGCAAAAAACATTGATGAACTTTATCATAATTTAAAAGCGGGCAAAGACAGTTCACGTCCTTTATCTAAAGAAAGGTTAAAGTCAACTACTTCAGCGGTAAATAAAAAATATAAAGTTTTTGCCTGGCTAGATGATGTTGATAAATTTGACCACAAGCTTTTTAATATATCTCTTGCTGAGGCTCAGAATATGGATCCTCACCAGCGCTTAATGCTGGAAGTGGCCTATGAAACATTCGAAAGTTCCGGTTATAGCATTGATCATTTTTTTGGCTCAAATACGGCTGTTTATGCAGGGGATGTAATACTGAAATATTGGGAGCTTGCAGAGAAATATGATCCTACACTATTCACCGGAAATATAAATGCAGCTACAGCAGGACGAATAGCACGTTTTTTTAATCTTCGCGGCAGTGCAATGATGATTGATACCAACTGTTCCTCAACTCTTGTGGCAACTCATTTGGCATGTAATGAACTTGCTGCTGGCGATGCCGGTCATGCACTTGTTTGTGGAGTAAGAATAGTAATTAAACCCGAGGAAGAGGAAGGTGGTGCTGATTTGGGTATCATGACTCAGGACGGTAAAACAAAATCTTTTTCTGCCGCAGCCGATGGCACCAGTGCAGGAGAAGCTGTTGCTGCTGTGCTTTTAAAACCTTTGGATAAGGCTCTTGCCGATAATGATATTATTTATGCAGTAATTAAAGGTTCTGCTTTAAATCAAGATGCCCAGTTATCGGGTAGCCTTACCGCACCAAGCAGTGCTGCACAGGCTGAGGTTATTTGCAAAGCCTGGAAAAAAGCGGATATTGATCCGCTAACAATATCCTACATTGAACCTCACGGAAGTGGAACTAAACTCGGAGATCCGATAGAAATTCAAGGAATTGACCAGGCATTTAAAGGCTTAACCGATAAAAAGAATTTTATTTACGCCTCTGCATTAAAGTCAAATATAGGCCACACAGACACAGTTGCTGGCCTATCAGGATTAATTAAAACTGTTCTTTCCCTTAAAAATAAAGAATTATTTCCAACTCTTCATTTTGATGCACCTAACCCATTTATAGATTTTAAAAACTCAGTTATTGCCATAAATACCCAGTTAAAGAAGTGGGATGTGCCAGAGGGGCAGCCACGAAGGGCAGGAGTAAGTTCATTTGGGCTTAGCGGAACTAATTGTCATATTATTTTAGAGGAAGCTCCCGAAAGAAAAGCTTCAGCAACCACCGATGAAAAAGCCTGGTTAATAAATATTTCATCACGAAACACAAAAGTGTTTGCAGCAAATCTTCAGGAATTAAAAAGATTTATTGAAGAAAATCCAACTACTTCAATTGCCGATATTAGCCATACTTTAAACCGTGGCAGAAAACACTACAACTACAGGTTTTCGGTGCTTTGCAAAAATATAGAATCTATAAAAGAGGCAATAGAGAACTTCTTACCAAATCTATCAAATGAGTTTAAAGCATCAAAAGAATTAAAAAAACTGTTCTTTATATTCTCTGACAATACCGGAACAGATGAAGGTTTAATAAATCATTTTATTTCTAGATATCCTTCTTTCACTGAAGATTATGAAGCTTGTTTAAGGGCTGCATCAGGAATTGAGAATGAAAACATTAAAACTTTTGCTTTTCAATTTGCTTATTACAAATTATTTGAAAAATGCGGAATAACATCTCCAAATGTAATGGGTATTGGCTTGGGAAGAGCTGTTATTGACGTAATTACCGGAGGTAAAACCTTAGAAGATGCATTGAAAACTGTAGTTGATTGTAAACAAACTGCAGTAGAGGAATTAAATAAAAGATTAACAGCGCTTGTTGAAAGAGAAGCTGCCAAGGAGAAAGTTGCTTTTATTGAAATAGGAACAGCCGGAACGCTGATAGGTGGATTGAAAAATTTAAACTTAGAAAATCAGGAAAATATTTTTGAAGTTTTTGATTTAAATGACAATAATGAAGAAGTTTTAAAAGAATTTTTCAGCTCACTTTATCTTTCAGGGTATAATGTTAACTGGCAAAAAGCACATCCTCAAAATTCAGGTCAAAAAATTAAATTGCCAGCCTATAAGTTTGAGCCCATACGATGCTGGGTGAAAGAGCCGGTAGATGAAAATGATGAAGAATTACAAATTGATATAAATGCCAAAAATCAGCAGGAAAAAGCAGTTGCAGAAAACTCTGAATTTGTTTCCAATGTGAAAATTGATGAAAGCTGGACACCTATTGAGCAAAAAATAGCGCTACTGTGGGTGGAGGTTCTTAAATTAGAAGAAATTGCCTTAGATGATGATTTCTTTGATATAGGAGGGCATTCCCTTATTGCAACACAAATAATCAGCAGGATTGAGAAAGTGTTTCAGGTGAAGATTGAATTCACTGATATGTTTGATTATCCTACCATAAGAACACTTGCAGAGGAGGTAGAAAAACAGTCGGAGGTACAGTTAAAAGATGAGACTGAAAAAGAACCGACAACTTCTCCGACTCAATTACACTATCCACTTTCTGCTGCTCAAAACAGGCTTTGGGTATTAGATCAATTAGAAGGGGGAGGGACAACCTACAACCTTCCGGGGGTAATGATTCTGGAGGGTAAATTAGATAATCCAAAATTTAAAAAGTCCTTTCAGAAGTTGGTTGAAAGACACGAGAGCTTACGTACTTCCTTCCATACCGAAAATGGAGATTTAGTGCAGCTGGTTAATCAACAGGTAGAATTTAAAATTACTTATAAAACAGCTGAAGAAAGCCAACTCGATAAAATTGTAAATGATTTTGTAAGACCTTTTGATTTATCGAAAGCACCGCTATTTAGAATTGAGCTGGTTGAAATAAATAAAGAAAAGCACCTGCTGTTAATGGACATTCATCACATTATTGCTGATGGTGTTTCTCTTAGAATAATCTTTAATGACTTTGTACAGATATACGCAGGTCAGCAATTGCCTGAGCTTAAAATTCAATATAAAGATTATTCTTTATGGCAGCATTCGTTTTTTCAAAGTGAAGAATTTAAAAAGCAGGAAATTTATTGGTTGAATAAGTTCTCCGGTGAATTACCGGTGCTTAATCTTGTTTCAAATTTTCCCAGACCTGCCATTCAGAATTTTTCAGGAGAGAAACTGAGTTTTAATTTATCTAAGGAAGACACTGCAAATATTCGCAGTCTTTCAGGTGAAAATGGAGCTACAATTTATATGACTTTGTTAGCTGCCTATAATGTGCTGTTGTATAAATATACCTCACAAGAAGATATAGTTGTAGGTTCTGTTATAGCAGGTAGAAAAAAGAAAGAGTTTGAGAACATCCTCGGGATGTTCGTAAATACGCTTGCTATGCGAAACCATCCTTCTGCAGAAAAATCTTTTACTGCTTTTCTTGCAGAGGTTAAATCAACTGCACTGGAGGCTTATTCAAACCAGGATTTCCCTTTTGAGGCATTGGTTAATAATCTTGGATTGCAACGTGATATGAGCCGTAATCCGCTTTTTGATACTTTAATTACCTATCAGAATTTTTTCAAAGATGATCATTCAAAAGTTAATGTAAATGAACTATCCATTTTGCCGTATCCTTTTGAAAATAAAACGTCAAAATTTGATTTAACCTTTGAGTTTTTTGAGGGAGCTGATGCACTGAAACTTCAGATAGAATATTGTACACATCTCTTTAATAAAGAAACCATTGAAAGACTTTTCGCACATTTTATCCAAATAATAAGAAGTGTTTCAGAAAATAAAAATATTGCTTTAGCTGATATTAATCTTTTATCTACTGAAGAAAAAGAACAGCTGCTTGTTAATTTTAATCCTACTGTTAAAACTGAAAATATAAATGAAACTGTTGTTTCTGCATTTGAAAAACATCTGCTTCAGAATCCTAATAATGTTGCAATTTCAGATGGTAATAGAACAATTTTATATAATGAACTTAATGAAAAGGCAGAAAATATTGCAGCTCTGCTTCTTAAAAAAGGCTTGGTTAAAGAGGGTGTTGTTGGGGTATTTCTTAATGCTTCGGCAGAATGGCTGTATAGCATTTTAGGTGTTTTAAAAGCAGGTGGGGCTTATTTGCCAATTGATCCTGCTTATCCTGCCGAAAGAATAGATTTTATGCTTAAAGACAGTGGAGCAAAAATTTTATTAACTGATAAAACACTATTTCATAAATCAGCATTTAGTGGTGAAGTAATTGATATTACAGAAGCAGCTAATAATATTAATAATGGGGGTGTTAAGTCAGTGATTGCTCCTGAAAACCTTGCTTATATTATTTACACCTCAGGTTCTACCGGACAACCCAAAGGCGTTGGTGTTGAACATTCTGCATTGTTTAACCTTTGCAGCTGGCATAATAATCAATATAACATAACTGCTGCTGATAAAGCCACAAAATATGCCGGACTAGGCTTTGATGCCTCTGTCTGGGAGATTTTTCCATACCTGGTTTCAGGAGCTTCTGTTACCATTGTTCCTGAAGATATAAGGATGGATATGAGAAAGCTGAACAACTTCTATGAATCGAATGGAATTAGTGTAAGTTTTCTTCCCACACAAATTGCAGAGCAATTTATGGAGCAGGAAAATTCATCGTTGCGTTTGCTGCTGACAGGAGGTGATAAATTAAGGAGCTTTAAAAAGCAGAGGTATGATGTGGTTAACAATTACGGTCCTACAGAAAATACCGTTGTGAGTACCTCATTTAAACTTGACAGGTTTTATGAAAATATTCCAATAGGTAAGCCTGTTGATGGTACGCGTGTTTATATCCTGGATAAAAAAGGAAATCCACAACCTGTGGGTGTGCCGGGCGAATTGTGTGTTGCAGGAAATAATCTTGCAAGAGGATATATAAATCAACCGGAACTAACAGCACAAAAATTTGTTGCTGATCCTTTTGTTGCAGGTGAAAAAATGTACCAAACAGGCGACCTTGCAAAATGGTTGCCTGATGGAAACATAGAGTTTTTAGGAAGAATTGACGCGCAAGTTAAAATTAGGGGCTATAGAATAGAATTAGGTGAAATTGAAAATCAACTGCTAAGTTTTTCCGGGATAAAAGACGCTGTTGTTATTGATGTTGAGGAAAAAGACGCGCAGAAGTTTTTATGTGCTTATATAGTAAGTGAAACAGCAGTTGATACTTCCTTGTTAAAAGAACATTTAGCTGCGAAGCTACCGGATTATATGGTTCCGCTTCATTTTATTTCTCTTGAAAAAATTCCTTTGAATGCAAATGGAAAGGTGGACAGAAAAGCTTTGCCGCTTCCGGATGAAAGTTTAAAAACTTCAAGAGCATATGTAGCCCCTATTACAGAAACAGAAGTAAAACTTTCCAAACTTTGGAGTGAATCTTTAAATATTGAAAAACCAAGCACAGAAGACAATTTTTTTGAACTTGGTGGACATTCCTTAAAGGCAACGCAAATTATTTCCCGGGTTTACAAAGTGTTTGAGAAAGAAGTTCCGCTAAGAGAGATTTTTAGAAACCCTACAATTAAAGGACTTGCGGCATTTATTGAGTCTGCTGAAAAATCAGCATTTGTTTCTATTTCCAATGTTGAGAAAAGGGAGTTTTATCCGCTTTCTGCTTCGCAAAGAAGACTATATATTTTAAACCAGTTTCAGCAGGATAATACAAGCTATAATATCCCTGGAGCATTAGCAATTGAAGGACAACTCGATACTGAAAAGTTTGAAGGAGCTATAAAAAAGGTCATTCAGAGGCACGAGAATCTAAGAACAGCTTTTGTTTTTAATAATGGAGAACCGGTACAGATTATAAAAGAAGATGTAGCGTTTAATCTTTCTTGCCGCGAATCCTCTGAGAATGAGGCAAAAGACTTACTGAAAGATTTTGTAAAACCTTTTGATTTAGAACAGCCACCTTTAATTAGGGCAGAGCTGATAAAAATAGCAGAAAATAAGCATTACTTCTTGTTTGATATGCACCACATCATCAATGATGAAGTGTCAATGAATATCTTAATAAATGAATTTGCTGCTTTGTATGAGGGTAAAGAGCTTGAACCTCTTAAATTCCAATATAAAGACTTTGCCAATTGGCAGAATAATCGTATAGCCTCTGGTACTTCAGATAATCAGAAAAAATTCTGGTTGGGCCAGTTCAAGGATGAAATTCCGGTACTTGAACTTCCTGCCGATTTTAAAAGACCGGCTTCTAAAAGCTTTAAAGGAAACAGGATTTCTCTGAATTTAAATTTTGAAACATCTCAAAAATTAAGACACATAGCGCTTTCGGCAGGAGCAACTTCTTACCAACTATTTTTAACAGCTTTTAATGTGCTGCTTTCAAAATATTCAGGTAGTGAAGACATTGTTGTGGGAACACCTATTGCCGGCAGAAATCATCCTGACCTGGATAAAATTATAGGGGTTTTCATAAACACGCTTGCACTAAGAAACTTTCCCAAAAAAGATATTTCCTTTTTATCATTTTTAAAGAATGTTAAGGAAAAATTTATTGAAGCCAATGAAAACAGTGATTATCAGTTTGAGGAATTAATTGGTGAACTCTCTTTAAAACGTGATTTAAGCCGCCACCCGCTTTTTGATGTGCTTTTTGTTTTCCAAAGTGCCGGTGAGAGTTCAAATTTCGCATCATCGGGTTTAAATTTTAAACCCTTAGAATTTCCTTCTAAATCTTCAAAATTTGATATCACTTTTACCATAGCAGATTCAGGGGAAGATTTTAAAATTTTTATTGACTATAGCACCGACTTATTTAAAAAAGAAACAATTGAAAAGCTTCAATGCCATTTTGTTCAATTGCTACAGTCTGTAATTCAAAAGCCGGACTCAAAGCTTCAGGACCTTAAACTTATTTCTAAAGAAGAAGAACAATTACTTTTAAATGGGTTTAACAATACTTTAAAGAATCATCCAGATAGCGGAAAAGCCATTCATCAGTGGTTTGAAGAGCAGGTAGAAGGAAATACTTCAAAGGGAATAGTATTTAAAAATGAGAATTTAACTTTTGAAGAGTTAAATATAAAAGCCAATCAATTAGCTCATAAATTAACCAGGTCCGGAGCAGATAAAAACCAGGTTGTAGCTATTATAACCGAAAGATCATTGGATATGATCACAGGAATTCTGGCAGCTTTAAAATCCGGAAGTGCTTTTTTACCAATAGATCCTGATTATCCCCAGGAAAGAATTGATTTTGTTCTAAAGGATTCAAATGCCACCATTTTACTTACACAAAGTCACTTAAAGGAGAAAGCTGATTTTGCAGGTAAAATTATTTTTATTGATGATGCGGCATTCCAACAAGAAGATAATTCAAACCTTTTATGTAACACGAAAGCCGATGATTTAGCATATATTATTTATACTTCCGGCTCAACCGGTAAACCCAAAGGAACTAAGTTAACACATAAGAATCTCAATAACTATGTTTCCTGGTTTATAGAAAATCAGCAGGTAAAAAAACAGGATAAAACAACACTCATTCATTCATTTGGATTTGATGGTTCCTTTACCAATATTTTTGGTGCTTTGCTTTGCGGACACGAGCTGCACATTATACCTAAAGAATTTCTTGTTGATCCTGAACAATTGCTAAAATATGTTCAAACGGAGCAGATTTCCTATATGAAATTTACTCCTTCACTTTTCAGTGTGTTTGTAAATTCGGAAGCCTTCAATCAATACGATTGCAGCTCTTTAAGAATGATAATGCTTGGAGGAGAAGCTATAAGTACCGCTGATGTTGAGAAATATCATTTAAAATATCGTAACACAGTTTTTGTAAATCATTACGGACCTACTGAAACTACTATTGGCTCTATAGCTCAGGCCATAGATTTTAATTGTTGGGAAGATTATAAACATCTTCCTTCCATTGGTTATCCAATTGACAATACCCAGGTTTATATTCTTGAGGCTTCCTTGCAGCTTTGTCCAATGGGAGTAGTTGGGGAGTTGTGTATTTCAGGAGATGGTGTAAGTGTTGGGTATTTAAACCGGGAGGATTTAACTTTAGAAAAATTTGTAGTTAATCCCTTTGATTCTTCTAAGAAAATGTACCGTACAGGAGATATGGCCAAATGGCTGCCGGATGGACGGGTGTTATTTTTAGGCAGGAGAGATGAACAGGTTAAAATCAGAGGATATCGTATAGAAACAGGAGAGATTACGGAAGCTGTTTTATCTTTAAAATCGATTTCTGAAGCAGTTGTCGTTGATAGGGAAGATGCCTCAGGCAGTAAATATTTGTGTGCTTATTTCACAAGTGAAAATGAGGTAGCTATTTCAGAAATTAAAAAAGAGCTTGCCAGGATATTGCCTGAATATATGGTTCCTGCATTTTTTGTGCAGCTGGATAAAATCCCGGTAACAGCTCACGGTAAGGTGGATAAAAGAGCGCTACCGTTGCCAACACTTCAAAGAATTGCAGAAAAAGAGTTTATAGCACCAAGAACAATCACAGAGGAAAAGCTGACTGAAATTTGGAAAGTTGTTTTAGGCCAGGAAAAGATTTCTGTTGATGATAACTTTTTTGAAGTTGGCGGACATTCACTAAAAGCCGCAGTTCTTGCAGGAAAAATTTTTAAAGAATTCCAGGTGAAGGTTAGTTTAAAACAAATCTTTGAGCTGCCCACCATTGAAGCACTTGCTCAAATTTTGGAAAACAAGGAGAACGAGGTTTTCTTATCCATTGAACCAGCACCAGTTTTAGAGGAATATCCTTTATCCTCTGTTCAGAGAAGAATGTATGTTTTGCAGGAGTTTGACGGAGCAGAGATTACTTACAATCTTCCTATGGCTATGAAAGTGTCAGGAAAAATTGATAAGAAACGTTTTGAAAATGCTTTTAAGGAGCTTATAAATAGACACGAGAGCTTAAGAACTTCATTTGAACTTAAAAAGAATCAGTTTGTTCAGCGTGTAATCAGTAATATTGATTTTAAAGTTGAATTTATTGAATGTTCGGAGTTACAAGCAAAAGCCCTGGCAGATAGTTTTATAAAGCCGTTCAACTTAAATTACCCACCTTTATTCCGGGTAACACTCGTTTCAACTTTGCCTTCAGAGCACCTTCTGCTCATTGATATGCATCATATAATTTCTGATGGAACATCCACGGCAATTTTAATTGATGAGTTTTTATCAATTTACGAGGGTAAAGAAATAAAACAGTTGGCACTTCAGTATAAAGATTATGCTTACTGGCAAAATCAAAGTGAGCAGTTGCTGGTAAAAGAGGAGCAGGCAAACTACTGGAAAAACAAATTGTCAGGAGAAATACCCGTAATGAATTTCCCTACCGATTTCCAAAGGCCGGCAGTGCAGGATTTCAGGGGCGGACATATTTTTAAAAGCATAGATAAAGAAACTGTTCAGCAGTTAAAGCAGCTTGCAAACTCCACTGGAAGCACGCTCTATATCTTACTTTTAACAGCTTACAATGTGCTGCTGCATAAGTACACCCAACAGGAAGATTTTATTGTTGGAAGTCCCGTAGCTGGCCGTGTTCACCCAGACCTGGAGCCGGTTGTAGGGCCGTTTGCAAATACGGTTGTTTTGAGAAATCATCCAAAAAGCGAAAAAACTTTTAGTGAATTTATAGCTGAAGTAAAGGATACTGTTTTAAATGCAATGGAACGGCAGGATTTTCCTTTTGAGGAATTGCTGGGGCTTTTAAAGGTAGAAAGAGATGTGAGCAGGAACCCGCTATTTGATACGCTCTTTGCATATCAGAATTACCAGCGTAACAGCATGGAAGTAGCAGATGCAGGCCTGTCCTTCTCGCCTTACCAATTCGAATACAATATTTCAAAATTCGATATAAGCCTTGTTATACAAGGAGAAGATGAATTAGAGCTTGGGCTTGAATATGCCTTTAGCCTTTTCTCGGAGCAAACAATGGAAACTTTTTTAAGCAGCTATATCAACCTGCTTCATTATATTTTAAAAAATCCAACAGCTCAAATATCAGATATTGATTTTATGTCTGCTGAAGAAAAACATAAAATCCTTGTTGAGTTTAATAATACCGCTTCTAAATGGCCAAAGGACAAAACGATAGTTCAGCTTGTTGAGGAATTTGTAGAAAGAGAGCCTGAAAAAATTGCACTTGTTTTCGGGGAGCAAAAAATGACCTATGGCGAGCTCAATAAAAAAGCAAATCAACTTGCCAGGAAATTAAGAGGTTTAGGTGTAAAACCAGATGATCGTGTAGGTTTAATCATTGACAGAAATTTTGATATTTATATTAGCATCCTGGGAATCCTTAAAGCCGGAGGTGCGTATGTTCCTATAGATCCAAAAAATCCCTGGGATAGAACCCTGTATATGCTGGAAGACAGCCAGACAAAAATTATTGTTACCCAAGAGCATTTGCTTGATATTATTGACTTTGAAGGTACTGTCGTCAATGTAAATGATGCTGCTATTTTTAAAGCAGAAGATACGAACTTAGCTCTGGTAAACAAATCAACAGATCTTGTTTATATGATCTATACTTCCGGATCTACAGGAAAACCTAAGGGCGTTATGCTGGAGCATCAGAATGTGGTAAGTTATGCAATGAACTTTAAAACGGAGTACAGCATTGATACAGACAAAGACATTATGCTTAGTCTTACCCGTATAAGTTTTGATATGTCAAACACCGAGCATACTGCAAGTATGATAAACGGTATTACAATGGTTATTACAACCACAGAAGAAAGTAACGATCCTCAGCAGCTTTCAGAAATTATAATGCGCACCGGAGCAAATGTTATGCAGTTTACGCCATCAAGGCTTACGCTTATGTTCAGTGCTGTTGGAGATGAGTTTTTAAATACTGTAAATATCCTTCTTGTTGGTGCTGAAGCTTTGCCTGTTTCTTTAAATAAGAAATTGCTGCAATACAAGCATCTAAAGGTTTACAATGTTTATGGTCCAACAGAAGCTACTACCTGGAGTACCGGTACTTTAATTGAAGAAAACAGAATCACCATTGGTAAGCCTCACCTGAATGAACATGTGTATGTTTTAAATGATAAACTACAAGTAGTTCCTACTGGCGTTTCAGGAGAAATATGTGTTTCAGGGCCTGGTGTTGGCAGAGGATATACTGACCAAATTCTTTCTAAAGTAAAATTTGTTGAGAATCCTTTTATACAAGGAGAAAGAATGTACCGCACGGGAGATTTAGGCAGATGGTGGCCTGATGGACATTTGGAATTTATCGGAAGAAGTGATTTCCAGGTTAAAATAAGGGGTTACAGAATTGAGCTGGGAGAGATTGAAAACACCTTGCTTGAATATCCTGCAATTACAGAAGTAATCGTATTGGTTAAAGAAAAAGCAGATGCGAAAGACCTTGTAGCTTATATGGTTTGTAAAGATGAGGTGAATATTGAAGAGCTGAATGAGCATCTTTTAAAAACCCTGCCTGAATATATGGTTCCGGCACATTATGTAAGACTCGAGCAAATGCCGCTGAACGAGAACGGAAAGCTTGACAGGAAAAAACTTCCTGAACCTTTTGGAAATGTTACTTCTGCCAAAGACTTTACCGCTCCGGTATCGGCAACAGAAATTGCCCTTGCAGGGATATGGAAACTAATTCTTGAAGTGGATAAAATAAGCACCCGCGATAATTTCTTTACGCTTGGAGGAAATTCTCTTAAAGCAGTAGCACTTGTTTCTAAGGTGAAGGAAATCACACAGCAGGAGATTCCTTTCACCATCATCTTCAATTACCCAACCATTGAAAAAATGGCTGCATTCCTGGAAGAAAAAAATCAGCAAGCAGAACAGTCAGAAGAGCTAACGCTTTTGAATGAGAAGAAAGAGAAGAATATTTTCGCCTTTCCGCCTGCCATAGGATATTCCATTGCCTATAGCGACCTTGCCGGGCAGATGAAAGAGTATTCTTTTTACGGATTCAATTTTATTGAAAACGAGGACAGGCTTAAAATTTATGCTGATAAAATTATAGCAATTCAGCCTAAAGGTGATTATACTTTATTTGGATATTCTGCAGGAGGAAATTTGGCTTTCCAGGTAGCAAAAGCGCTTTCTGAAAGAGGTAAAAAAGTGGATGTAGTTATGATAGACTCTTATTTGCGACAAAAGCCGGAGCCGGTAACCGCTGCAGAAAAAGAGGAATATGCAAAACTATATATCAGTGATGATTCTGATCATATCTCTAACAGGTATTTAACCAGTGAAGCTATGAAAAAGGCGGCTGTAAGAAAGATTGGTGGCTATTATGATTACCTGCGCAAAACACCGGACTATGGAAAGATAAACGGAGAAATTTTATTGCTTCGTTCAGAAACCGAAAAAGCCGGAGACAATGGCAGAGAAAGCTGGAAAACTGCCGGAACAGGTTTAAGAGTTTACCAGGGAGTTGGAGAGCACGCTGCTATGTTCAATGAAGAATATTTTAATACCAACTTTTCTTTGATTTTAAAAATGCTGCATAAGGACAAAAATTAAGCAGAACTGCAGTTAGAAAAACAGTAAATTTTTGACCTATGGAAGAAGCAAATGCTTTAAAAATTACTCATACCGTAACACCTCTTGTAAAATACAAGGGGCCTGTTTCGGGGTGGAAAAATATCTGGCTGAAGGATGAAACAAAGCAGGTTTCAAATGCTTTTAAATTTAGGGGCGTGGCGCATAAAGTTGGCAATATGCCAAAGGGAAGCACAGTAACAACCGCTTCAACAGGAAACCACGGGATAGCAACGGCAATAGCAGCATCTAAACTGGGATTAAAAGCTGCCATATTTGTCCCAAAACATACCGCATCGGTTAAAAAGCAAAAGCTAAATTTTTACAATGCACAGCTAATGGAAGTAGAGGGCGAGTACCAGGCCTGTGTTGCACAGGCAAAAGCTTTTGCTTTAAATAATTCAAATACTTTTTTTATCCACGGATTTGATGATGCTGAAATTATTGATGGTACCAGGAGTTTATTCCATGAGGTAAAAAAAGAACTGGAAAATATTCCTGTACTATTTGTTCCAGTTGGTGGAGGCGGGCTTTTATCTGCCTGTTTATTAGAATATCCAATTGCCCACCATAAAATTTACGCAGTGGAATTAGACCATGCCCCAGCCTTAAAAATCTCATTAGAAAAAGGAGAAAGGGTTCAGCTTGGCAAACTCATTGGAAGGGCAGACGGAATGATGGTTGACAGGGTAGGGGAATCTGTATTTATTGCCTGCAGAGATAAAGCGGTAGAGGTAAAATTAATCAGTGAAAAAGAACTGGAAGAAGCTGTAAGATTGCTTTGGAAACACAATGGCATTAAGGCTGAATTATCGGGTGCTTCAGCTCTTGCGGTGGCATTAAAAACAGCCGGTAACAATCAGGCTTGCTTATGTATTGTTTCCGGTGGAAATATTGATGAGGAGTATTTTAGGGAGATAATAAAAGTTGATTCACTTTTAAATTCAGTTACCTCAACCGATTAAAATCCATAGTCCTAATAAATTTAACAATCACTGATTGGTTTGCAATCAATGGTAACTCCTGATTTAAAGGCTGCATAGGCTGACGCATTGTATTTACTCCATGATTTATTACAATAAATAATTCTGTTCCCTCCCTTGGATTATATCTAAAGCGAAAGTTTGAACCAAAATTATTACTCATATCATCATATTGAACCAAAGCCTTCATACTAATTTTTGAATTAAGCTGGAAGTTTAAATTCAGGGTTACTAAGTGCGTTTCAAAAAGCGCTTCTTGATTCAGGATATGGAAATCATTAGCAAACCGGATATGATTATAATCATAAGAAGTTTCAAACTGAAAATATTTGTTTAAATTGAATTTTCCGCCAATCCAAATATTGTTCATGTGGCCCCCATAATAATCCCCCTTCTTTGCATAAGATTCTAATTTATATCTTTTTGTTGCCGGTGAAGACATATAAACAGATGAAAACCACATAGGATAATTACCAGCCGGAACTATAATATCTGAATTCATGTTCCAGGAAAAATTAAAAGTATCCTGGTAAAATTCAAATGGGGTTAATTTTATCATGGATCCATTTTTAAAATGCAGTAATGGTGAAACATTAATATTGGAAATTTCGCTTGCTCCCGTAGAAGAATTTCGGGCATTCATTAACACACTTTCCAATTTATAACCGGCAATATGTTTGCTGTTCTCGGTTACCCATGAATAGCTGTTTCCACTTCTAAACTGTGTTAAATTATTAAAGCGCATAAAACCCATGGCCGGATCAAAATCTTCTCCAAGATATTTAGCATCTAAAATATGGCTAAATCCTCTGTTTGATTGCTTTACAAGTTTAAATTGAGCAGCCATATTATTTCTGGTAAAAGAAGTTTCTTCTCGACTATTGAAAGTTCCTGAAAAAGCGCCACTGGTAAACCATTTCCTGTTTATCCTGTGCAGGTAATCAACTCCGGCTACCTGATTTGAAACACTCAAATCGCTTATACTAATTCGGTTTGTTAAAATTCCTCCTACATACGAACCATTATTATACAACTCCTTTTTTACCCTAAGTACAGAAAAATTCTCTGAAGGTAAGCCCTCCTCTTCCATTGCCATAGTTTGCATATTTAATGCCCCAACTTGAAAACCTTTGTGCTGTCCTGTGAGCCTTACTCCTCCCAATACTGGGACTATTAAACCCTGGCTTCTTCCGATATTCCTAGAAAAAAACAACCGGGTTGGACCCATATTAAAATTGAAATAATCTTCTGATTCCAGGAAGAAGGCTCTTTTTTCTGGAAGAAATACATTAAAGCGGGTAGTGTTTATAATTCTGTCGTCTACTTCAGCTTGAGCAAAATCGGTATTAACAGAAACATCAAGAGTTAAATTTTTACTCAGTCCCATTTTAAGATCTGCTCCAATATTACTTAAGATTTTATCTGTTACTGATTTTTCAAAATAATTTTTCCTGGATATGGCTGAATAGTTGGACTCATATTGAGACCCTGTGCTGTTAAGTATTTTATTCTTCTGAATATCTGAAACAATATATGGAGTAAAATATACCGGCTTTTTACAGGTGAGATTTTCAAAAATAATATCCAAGGCAAGATCAAGACGAAAGTGTGGATCAGCAATGTTCTCATCAAAAGGGGGAGCTATTATTTCTTCATTTAGTCTTCTTATGGTTCTTAATACTTTAAAACCCATTATTACTTCTTCTTTTTCAGTAAATCTTAAAGAAGAAAAAGGAATTTTAAATTCTGCTATCCAACCGTTTTCAGTTATTTTAACAGCTACATTCCAAAAGGTATTAAAATCTTCATTTATTCCTTCGCCATTTTGAGAAATTTCAATATCCTGTCTTACTCCCAGTGGATTTGTGGCAAATGCAATTCCATTGAGATTATCATTGTAACTGTCTATGATTACTACAACATTGTCATCGTCTTCAACATCACTGTCACGCTCCATAGCGGTGGCTATCATTTTTTTTGGTTCAGGATCAAAAAGCTTTATACCAACAAAGAGGTAAGTATCATTATAAAGCAATTTAACCTCTGTGTTAAATGATGGCTTTCCTCCCGGCACTGGACTTATCATCATAAATTCCGAAATTACAGGGGCCTTGTTCCAGGTGGGCTCATTTAAAATTCCGTCTGCTTCTATTTCTTCAGTTATCCTTAATGGGCGTATCTGCTCCTGTGCATATATATTCTGATTTGTGAAGAACAGCAAAGCAAATAAAAGCACGAATGTTTTTCGGGCAATAGAAGTATAATACAAAATCATAATTAATTGCAAATATAATTTATTCCCTGAATTGCATCAGCAGTGTGTTTTGTTTTTTATTTTTGCAAAACAATTAATATTAAAAAGTGAAAAAAACAATTAATTTATTCTTTCTTCCCTTTGCAGGAGGGAGTTCTTACTCTTACAGTAATTTCTCATCCTTGTTGCTGCCACATATAAATTGTGTTCCTATTGAATTACCAGGAAGAGGCAAGCGGAGCAAGGAAGAATTATTAACTGATGCGCATATTATAGCGGAGGATATTTATAATCAGATTAAAGAAATTATTCATTCAGGTGAGGAATATGGGATTTTTGGCCATAGTATGGGGGCATTGCTTGGTTATCTTTTATTACATAAAATAAAACTAAACAACCTTCCATTTCCCATTCATTTTTTTGCCTCAGGCAGAGGTGGCCCATCCTACCTTAATGAGAGGGAAATTTATTATCTGCTTCCAAAACAGGAATTCAGAGAAAAATTAAAAGAGCTGGGAGGCAGTCCAAAAGAAGTGCTGGAACATGAAGTTTTAATGGATTATTTTGAACCCATACTAAGAGCAGATTTTCAGGTTGTAGAAACTTATTTTCATAAGGAACAGGAGAAGTTGAAAGTACCCTTTAGTGTTTTTTTAGGTGATGAAGACAAAATAAGCCTTGAGGCTGCAAAATGTTGGCAACTGGAAACAAGTTCCCCCATAAAAATCCATCAATTCCAGGGAGATCATTTTTTTTTAATACCCCATGTTAAAAGTATATGTAATATAATCTCTGCTGAATTGGATAATGATAAAGCAAAAGTAAATTGATAAGCATATTCTATACTTATTGTAAAGAGCCGTTTTCTAAAGAGGTATGGAGCCGCCATTTACAAAGCCTTCCTGTTGCCCTTCACGAAAAAATAACTTCTTTTAAAAGATGGCAGGACAGGCAATCTTCTTTAATAGGTAAATTACTGCTAAAAGAAGCATTAAAAAGAAACGGATATTCAGGAAATAGTTTACAGGATTTAAAATACAATCATTATAACCGCCCCTATTTTGACTTACCAATGGATTTTAATATTTCACATTCCGAAGAACTGGTAATTTGCGCATGGAGCAATAAGGGAAAGATAGGTGTTGATGTGGAAGCAATAAAACCTATTGATTTTAATGACTTAAAAAAGGCAATGAATGAAAAAGAATGGGCGTTGATTCAAAATTCAACAGATTCATTAAGGGAATTCTATAAATACTGGTCAATTAAAGAAAGTGTATTGAAAGCAGAGGGTAGCGGCTTGTCAATTTTATTGGAAGATATGGTTATTACCGATACTGAAGTCATTTTGCAAAAAAACAAATGGCATATTCAGGAACTGCTTTTGAATAATAACTATAGCTCCTGGATTGCCTTTAATGACACCATTGATACTTTGCAAATTGAAGAAATAGTATTTTATGGCAGTGAAATAATAAATGCTAAAAAATAGCTGCTTTTTTTAGCATTTATTCACAACCTGGATTTAGAATTATGAACAATCTCTACAGGAAAATACTATTTTTATTACGGGTATTGGTCTCATTTTGTGCGGTCACTAAAACCTATGGGCAGAAAGATAGTAGCATAAATAATTTTATAAATAACTTGAACCGCTAGTAGTGCATTGCCAAAAGTTGTTATAAAATGGGAGAAAGATCGAACGTATATGCCAGCATAAGATGGTTAAAACCAAAGCAAATCCCAAATTATTTTCGCACTGGAGATTGGTGCACCCATAATTTTAATACTTTAGTGTTTTATAAACAAGAAGAGCCATGTGAGGGAGACTTTCAAACACGGTTCCGTGCGAACGTAAGTGTTAAAAATCACGAATACCAATTAGAAAAAATATAAAATTTGTAAATTCCCTTGCGTGACTCGATTACCTGCAAAGCTAATCGGACCTCAAAGATTAACATAAAAACGGAATGAATAAAAGAATATACATTAAAGACTGGTTGCTGTTTAAACCATATGACAGTCAAACAATAACAGATAGTTATTATTTAAAACTGAGCAATGACGTTAAACAAGCTATCACAACCAATAAACAATCATTTGTACTTCAAATATATTTAGGCAAAGAAGAGGTGAATCAATTGGCTTGTTTTTTAACTTCTTATTTCGAAGATATCATCTCTGGAACTAATATTTGGAACAGTTTTATTAGTGTACACAAACGCTTATATAAAAAACAACTACCGTTTTATAATATTGACGAGTACTACGAAGAGGAAATAAATGTTCAAGACGTAAGTCTTTTAACATGGTATTTCTTAAATACAATACAAGAAGAAAAATTCATTGCACCTTATAATGATTTTATTGTTAAAACAGCCGAAAAGGTAATGGATGTTTTTGACAAAGCATGGGAATATGCCCCCGAAAATGAGTACCTTAAATCATTTTATCAAATAGATATTAAAGAAGATGATTTTTATGTTGCTAGAAATTTGATTGACACTATTTTATTTAATTCATATTTATTTTATACAGATACTTTATTCGACTTAAAAGAAAAAGAACTTGAGATAATTGAAGAAAGTAAAAATGACAAAGAGATAATGATGTTTATAAACGAGAACAGAGATGCATTACTTCATAAAAGCCACACTCGTTTGCTTAGTCTAACCGGAAAAGAATGGGTTTCGGAAATATTAGGTAATAATCATCCTCTTAGTGCTGATTTTTTAAACATTTCTAAAAGAATAAGAGGGTATTTTTTTTACAAAGGACAAGACCATAAAGATATTTTTCTTGAGCATATTGCATCAAGTAAAAAATTTAAACTAACAAAAAAATCATTTGACTATTCCGATAATTTAAAAGAAATTGATACCATAATATTTATGGGAATTGTAAAATGGAAAGACGAATGGTGGTTTTCGGGAATACAATTTCAAGCTCCATTTGACCCTGATTTAGTTTTAGATGAAAAAAATTCTCTAGAAAGCAGAATGGCAGTTAATTTCCTAGACCATCAAAAAAAGGAAGTTGATGAAATGCTCGAAAAACAACTAAAAGCTTTTAAGAACTTTAATAATGGTTCGCAAATAGCATTTATTCCATCAGATAAAATTAATGACTTTTATAAAGCCTATACCGAGTTTTTTAACAATTCACTAAATCTTTCTGATAAAGAAATTGAGGAAGCCCACAAAAGAAACCGTAAAGATGGATTTTTTGGAATTGAAGATAATCCTGAAAATTATTCTGAAGTTGCTGAAACAGGATTGGCATTTTTCAATCCGAAGAGCGGAAGTGAAATAGCTTTGGCAGTTAATTCGGCATTCCCTTTATCAAACAATCCATATTTTGAAGAAGAATCCAGTGAAGACCATATTATGCGGTTGTTAATGGACGAAAGTTTATCTACTGAATTGGTAATGTATTGTATTGATAACTGTAAAAAAGAATTACCTTTTTTTAATAAAGGTGTTGGCAAAATGTATTTAGACGATATAGACTTTTTACTTCGTTTTTGGAAGAAAAATAATTATCACTCAATACCATCAATAACTTTTACTGGACAAGATGAAAAATAGTTTACACCAACCATACCTTTGTCATAGTTTGAGATAGCTTTAAACAAAAAAACAGCCCCATTAAGAGGCTGTTCCCATTTAAAATGTTACTTGTTTTATAATTAATGAGAGGACAATTCCTTTTCAGTAATTACTCCCATTTGCATAAGCATACCTAAATTATCACCCACTCCCCAATGTTCTGTTATCATGCCATTTTCAATGGTAAAAATATCAATATTTGTAAATGAAATATTTTTATTGGTTGGCTCGATATCAAATAAATTTCCAGTGTGCTTTCCTTTAAAATTAGAAAGTACTACAACTTTATTTTCGCAATTTAATACTTGTTGAATTTCAATTTTAAAATCAGACATAGCATCAAAATAAGTTTGACCGATCTCTTTAAAATATTCCAACCCTTTCTTGTTTGAAGTAAAAGCCGGATCAGGTGTATGCTCTACTATATTTTCATGCATATATTGATCGAATTGATCAACTTTTCCAGCTTCAAATAATTTGAATGCTTTTGTTACAATTTCTACATTTTTTTCCATGTTAATTATTTTTTTAATTAATTTATTAGTTGTTTTACTTAGCATGAAATTAGTAATAATTATTTGTTTTTAAAAGCCTGCCCCAAATGTGGCAATAACAACATTTATAGTGGTTTAACACCATATTAGTATTGATATATCCCTTTATTAAATGTTTGAAACAAAAAATCCTTTTGTTAAAAGCGCATTGAGAAATTAAGAATGTATTTTATTTCACTTTTGACCTTCTAACCCTCCCTTAAATCAGTCTGTTTAATCAGTCTGTTTATATTTCGTGAAACTGAATTGGCTTTTCAGGTTCGGAAGAAATATAATAGGTGGCCTGAATGCCAAAACGAAATTCATTTTTACAATATCGGAAATGAGGTCATAGCATTTTCTGAAAAATTATTTATAGAAATAATGTAAAATGAAAACTAAAAAAATAAAAAGAAGAGGCTTCATATACCTACTTTCAAAGAAATAGCAGAGAAGAATCCTGAGAAAATAAAAGAATTAAAAACTGTGATAATTAATTTAAAACAGCTCTATTTGAGCAGGAGCAAACTCTTTTGGGAGCTCGTTTGTGCTAAAGTTAGCCTGAATTTATAAACCTTCAAATGTTCAATATTCATAAAACCGATGTATTCATTGGGAACTGTCTCCAAGCTAGGTCTTTATTGCCAGTTGTTCGTGTTTGGCAGTAAGCACATATTAAACCCAAAACAAAGTGCATTTTTTCTAATAAAGTATTGAAAATAAATATTTTACGTTTTGATTTGCAAATAGGCTTTACTTATATTGCATCCACCGCATTAAATATTTGTCATAAACTTCGTAATAAGGGTTTTCTACTGCGGAGTTATAAAAAACAAGTTCTTTTTTGAGCAGGGCATCTAATCCTCTTTTTACTAAGGCAGGGGTTCCTAATTTATAGTTTGCAATAAATTCTTTAGCCTGTGGCTGATGCACTTTTTCTTGTTTTGCAATTGCAAGCAATATGTTCCATTGTGAAATTGTCAACAGATTCTTATATTGAAAAAAAGTATTCTCATTGAGCTTTAATATAGAAAGGGCTGTTTCATGCGCATCTTCCAAGGTGTTGTTTTGCTTGTTTTTCGCAAAAAGCATAAAACAAAAATACTGTGTGTAAAAGGTATGCAGCTTTGTGAATTCACATATAAAATCAATGCAATCTACATCAATATTTCGATTGTTTTCTTTAAACTTTTGATCAATAAATTCCTTGTATTCTTTTTGGTTGATGTAGGTTAAATTCATGTTGGAACAACTGGCAAAAAAAGGACGTTTGGCAGAATTGAAAATTTCGTGCATCATTTTTTGGTTGCTTCCGCAAAAAACAAAGCAAATGTTTTTCAAACCTTGAATACAGGTTCTTAAAAGGGCTTCGGTGTTTGTTTCAGGATAATCCAATATTTGCTGGAATTCATCAATGGCAAATACTACTTTTACATTTTGCTGGTCTAAAAAATTAAAAATTTGCCCAATTGTATTTTCTTTTTGAGCTGTGGTTTGCATGGTTAAACTAAGGGATGGATTTCCTGTTAATTCATCAAAACTTATAACAGGGCGAAAGCGCTGAAATAATTCCATTAATTTCCTGCCTAATGTTTTTTGCGCAGGAAATCGGTTATATACTGCCGTTGCCAGTTGATTGGTAAAGTCAGATATGTTGTTAGTTGCTAAAATATCAACATATATGCAGGCTATTTTGAGGCTGTTTTTGTAGGGATAAAAAACATGGTGGATTAAACCTGTTTTTCCCAACCGCCTGATTGCAAACAGGGTAACATTCACTCCGTTTAGCATGAATTGCTGGAGCTGTTTGCTTTCCTGTTTTCTATCGCAAAAATAGGCAGGCCCCCTGTACCCTATGGATACAAATGGATTGAAATCTTTTTCCATCCAGCAAAAATAGTTAAATTTTAATTATGATACAAAATGTATCATACATTTTGTATCATACATTTTGTATTATAATTAAAATACTCCCATAACCCATCACAAAACCAACCAACCTTTTTTCCCGGAATTTCAACAATTCAATTTAAATATATTCAGTTTTATTTACAATTGCAGCCTTTCTGGGGCACTTCAAATTATTGATTGACAGATTAACTGTTCAAATGAAATACTTCATTAATGATTTTGATTTGCGGAGAATATTTCTGTTATCTCCGCATTTTTGGACCGAATAATCTCTTTTGTTGTTTTTTCTGTCACGCTTTTTGTCCCCATCCGACCTGCAGCACATTGCTTTTTAATCAAAAAATTAAAACTGCGATAATTAATTTAGAACAGCTCTAATTGAGCAGGAGCAAACTCTTTTGGGACTTCGTTTTTGCCCCAAAAATTCATACTATTACCATCTTGTTTATCTGTAATCCTTTAAAACACTAACCTTTCCTAAGGAGGCAATAAACGTTGAATCCTTTTTTCATGAACATCAGTATTCTCACTACTGGCACAATGGCGCATATACACGGAAAATTGCATCATGTTAAAACCATTTTTTAATAGGTTAGGAAACACGATATTAGTTGTTGCTAAAGCTTCTATTATTAAAGTCAAACAAAAGAAATATCGGATTAAAAAACTGCTTCTTTTAAGGAAAAAACACCTTGATTGAAGCATTTTTTGTTTTCCGACACTATCCCACAAAGTGTGTAAACAAAAAAAGTTGAATATTAATTCATTTTCATTCTGTTGTCAAAAATAATTAAAAATTGATTACAAATTATTCCCCAGTCCCTGATGGGCATGGTCCATTTATTTGGAGCTTCATTAACAGATAAAAATGTGGATTTTAAAAACAGCATCATCAGTTAGATAAGAGAGCTTGTTTTTTGTGTATTTTCTGATTTTTCCATTGAGGTGATTTTCAATCAGATTAATGCAGTCCCAAATCAGCTAAATACCTCTCAGCATCTAAAGCAGCCATACATCCTGTGCCTGCAGCAGTAACTGCCTGTCGGTATATTTTATCAGCCGCATCGCCAGAAGCAAATACTCCTGGTACTTTTGTTTTAGTACTTCCAGGGGTAACAATTAAATAGCCTGTAGAATCCATATCCAGCCAATCCTTGAAAATTTCAGTATTTGGAGTGTGACCAATTGCAACAAAAAATCCGGTTACATCCAGTCTTTTGTCTTCCCCGGTTACATTGTTTGTAATTAAAACACCATCCACACCTTTATCTCCTAATATTTCTTTAGTATCAAAATTGTAAAGAATTTCAATGTTGGGAGTGTTCAAAACTCTGTATTGCATTGCTTTTGATGCCCTGAATTCATCTCTACGCACAATCATATAAACTTTTTTGCAAAGTTTTGCAAGGTAAGTTGCTTCTTCGGCAGCAGTATCACCAGCTCCAACAATTGCTACATCCTGTCCTTTAAAAAAGAACCCATCACATACAGCACATGCTGAAACTCCAAATCCATTAAGTCTTTGTTCTGATTCCAAGCCAAGCCATTTGGCTGAAGCTCCTGTAGAAATTATAACTGTGTCGGCAAGTACAGTTTTATTTTCGTCAATGGTTATTTTGTATGGTGCTTTTATAAAATCAACTTCTGTAACCAAGCCCCAACGAATATCTGTTCCAAATCTTTCAGCTTGTTTTTTAAAGTCCTCCATCATTTCAGGACCTTGAGTCCCATCAGGGTATCCAGGATAATTTTCTACTTCAGTGGTAATGGTAAGTTGTCCTCCAGGTTGTAAGCCTTGATACATAACTGGTTTCATATCTGCTCTTGCTGCATATATAGCTGCAGTATACCCAGCGGGTCCGGAACCTATTATTAGGCATTTGATTCTTTCTAATTCTTCTGTCATTTTTTCTTAATAATATTTGGAATAGCACATTTAAAACTGAGCACGAAATTAGGGTTTATTGATGATTTTAACTGTTTATAATATTAACAAGTTATCTACAATTTATATCCCCCCTAAATTATTTTGCTCTGGGGTTTGATTAAAAAGTGAATTGAATTTGAAAAATTGGATACTGGTTTAATATCCAATCAAGAGATTTTGAAATTAAGATTAGGTTAGAAGATGTCCTAATAATAGGGTGTTAATAATTTTCTTTAATGGAAGTTTTTGGAATTGAAAGTTAAAGTTTCAATATTATTTCAGCTTTTCTTTTTATTCAAAGGCAATAATAGTATCATATACAGCTCCATAACCGGCCCAATATCCTAGGCCTCCTTTTGAAATGTTTGATCTTATTGTGGAGGGTGCAGCAAAAGGATTTCCATTATTTGCAATTTCAGTTTCAACATCCCGAAAAAACAAATAAACTTCACGATCTATCGAACAAAATTTTATTACGATTGTATCTGCTTCCCTGTAATATGCACTTTCTGAATTATTATCAGTGGGTACATCCGAATTTGCTTTAGTTCCTCTATAAAAATAAAAATCAAAGGTTTTGCCGTTAAAAAACTGATCCTCATAAACAGAATTTGTAACTGGTACATAATTTTCATCCTTACCTAGTCTTTTAGTGAAAATTCGATATGCGTTGTAGCCAATTGGGTCACTTAATTTTGCCCATATCACACCATGGCTACCTTCTGAGTTTCTTTTTTTATACCAAATACTATCCAAATTAACTGGGGAAGGAATTGTGGTAGTAGAATGGTATTCTTTTCCACTGTACTTAACCGACAATGTATAAGCCTGATTTACCTGACCCAAAAGATTTGGGTTTAAACTGGTATAAAAACAATAATTGTATAATTTAAGCTGTGCTTCTGAGAGTCCGGTTAATTCAGAAATAAGAGGCAAAAAGGATTCGGAAATGCTATCTATGCAAATTTGGGTAAGTTCATATGTCTCTCCTCCAAAATCAATAGATACCTGGGCATCTTTAACCATCAGGTTTTGCAAAGTAGAAAGGTCAGTAGGAGCAAAATATCCAATGTTTTTTGATAAAAAAACAATTGGGGGCATATTCTGTTCAATAAACCCTTCTACAACTAATTTCTCTTCAGATTGGGGAATATCAATTGTTATTTCCTTTTCACAGGCTGAAGATATAAGCAGAAATAAAAAAACAAGTAAATTGTATTTAAAGGTTTGTTTGTTAATTGTCATATGGAATACTGTGTTAAATTTCATTCCTGTTTGTGCATGCTTTAAGCATGGCTATTTCATATGTATATAATTTGTTTTTTAAAGGTCATATGGAATACGCCATGTTATATTCATTAGTGTTTGTGCACTGTTCGGTGCATGGCTATTTCATAAGGCAATAAATTAAGTTAAACAATAAATAAACTGGCAATAGCTAATACCTCCTCTTTTGACAGTGGCTCATCCCATGCTTCCTGCACACCTTCAAGAGGAATATTGGTAATCGTGGTGGCATTCACTCCAGCATGTGTTGTGTTTGCTTCTCCATCATACACAGCTTGGGTAGGGGCAGGCAATGTTCCTCTGTTGTCGCCTGTAATCCAACCTTTTACAGTATCTAAGCCTTTTTTTGTCCTAAGCCTCCTAACTTGGGAAGCGTGCCTGGCTTCCACGGAATGAATTTGCAATGCTGCCGTTAGTATATCAGGGCTACTTATTAAATTTCCAGCTTGTCCTTTATAAGCCCTTACACCAGTATCTTCATAAGCCTGGGCTAAAGCAAGAAAATCCGGGTATTGGTTGAATGGGTCAAAGGCTCCACCAGCAGTAAAGTCAAAAGTAGGCTTGGAAACTGGAGTTCCTCCTAGGGAGGAAATGGTATCCTTTAAAAAGGTAACATGTACATCCTCATGCAGCCCTATTTGCTGAAACATTGCCCTTTCGGCACCCGGTATTACGTTTGAAGCTAAGCCCAGCTGATAATATTCGCTCTCAAGGTATTCAAGCGTAAGGGCAAAATTCAATGTTTCAATTACTGCGGAGTTGCCTGCTGCCGATGCCATAGTAGGTATTGCAGCCAAAACACCGGCAGGGATTGCTGCTATTGCAACTTTTTTGCTAAATTGGCTTAATTTTGACAAGGCGTTTCTCCTGGATGCAAAATTGTCATATTCTTCCGGACTTAAGTTTTCTAAGTCCAATCGGTCTAGTAATGATAAAATTCCCATAGTTTTATTTTTTAAGTTTTAGGTAAGTTAGCCGCATTGATAGGCGTTTTAACATAAATTGAGGCAATTGCAAGAACCTGTGATGGGGTTCTGACCACATCAAGCCCCTGCGCATTTACTACATCATTTCCGGCAAAATCAATTGAATTTGGATTGATTAAATCCCTGATTGCTGCGGCATGCCTTGCCTCAACAGATACTATTTTACCTGCAATGAGCAGTAAATTGACATCCTGCAAGAGCCTGCCTGCTCCATTATAGGCAGATACCCCTAAATCTTCAACAGCCTTAGCTGTTGCCAATACACTGGCACGGTCAGTAAAATCTACGGTGCTGAAATCAACTTCTAAGTCAGGTATTACAGCTGAGCCAATGGCGGCTTTTAGGAAATCCCTATGGGCCACTTCATGCCTTCTCAAGTCTTCCATAATTTTTCCTTCTTCTGATGACATGCCACTATATGGTGTAGCAATAATCTGAGTATAAAAGGCCGCTTCCAATTGCTCAAGCGCATA